>JANOJJ010000499.1:0-2384 GCA_031408155.1 Rubrivivax sp. | reverse complement strand
GCCGGTCAACACCGATCAGCTGCTGTCGCTGATGAGGGTCTGGCTGTTCCGCTGAGAATGGAGCTACATTCCCCCGTCGCGTCTGCGCTTGCCCAGCCATGAGCCCTTCCGTGCCGGCCGCAACGACCATGCCCACGAGCTCGGCGGTCCGGGACGCCGCCGACCCTGTCCTGCCCGCCGAGGCGACCGGCACACCCATCAACATCCTCATCGTCGACGACGAGCCGCGCAACCTGACGGTGCTGGAAACGGTGCTCGAAAACCCCGGGTACCGGCTGGTGCGCGCGGTCTCGGCCGACGAGGCCTTGCTGGCGCTGGTGGCCGACGAGTTCGCGCTGCTGATCCTGGACATCCGCATGCCCGGAATGACCGGCTTCGAGCTGGCGCAGACCATCAAGTCGCGCAAGAAGACGGCCGGCGTGCCCATCATCTTCCTCACCTCGTACTACAACGAGGACCAGCACGTCATCGAAGGCTATGGCAGCGGCGCGGTGGACTACCTGCACAAGCCGGTCAACGCGGCGGTGCTGCGCTCGAAGGTGGCGGTGTTCGCCGAGCTGCACCGCAAGAGCCGCGAGCTGGCGCTCGCCAACGCCGCGCTGGCGACCGAAGTGCTGGAGCGCCGCCGCGTCGAGTCGCAGCTGCGCGAGCTCAACGCCGTGCTCGACCACAGCGTGGCCGAGCGCACGCGCGCGCTGTCGGCCAGCGACGCCCGGCTGCGCCTGGCCACCGACGCGGTAGGCCTGGGCATCTGGAGCTGGCAGCTCGACGACGACGTCTGGGTCTGGGAGAACGACTGGTTTGTGACCGCGCTGGGGGCGGCGCGGGCCCAGGTGCCGCTGTCGGCGGCACGCCTTGCGGCCGACTTCATGCACGCTGAAGATCGCAGGCCTTTCGAGCAGGCCGTCGCCGCCGTCGTGCGCGACGGTGCCGCGCTGGATTTCGAGGCCCGCCTGGTCGCAGCCGACGGCTCGCTGCGCTGGGTCGAGTTCGTCGGCAATCGCAGCGACCAGGCCGGCAGCGCCGGCCACATGCTGGGGACTACCCGCGACACCACCGAGCGCCGTCGTGCCGAAGAGACGTTGCGCGAGCGCGAGCGTTTCCTCAGCACCGTCACCGGTGCGGCGCGCATCGGGTTGGCCGTCATCGAGCCCGGCGACGTCTACCGCTACAGCAACGACGCCTATGCGCAGATGTTCGGCCTGTCGGCCGATGCGGTGGTCGGTCGGCCGGTGAGCGAGGTGCTGGGCGAGGGTTGGGCGCTCGCCCGGCCCTCGCTGCAGCAGGCTTTCGCCGGCCAACGGGTGTCGTTCGAGTTCACGCTGGCGCCGCTGGCGCCGGGCGAGCGACAGCGCCACTTCGGCGCCTTTCACGAGCCCCATCTCGACCCGCTGTGCACACGCACCGTGGCCGTGGTGGTGGTCGAGATCACCGAGCTCAAGCAGCTCGAATCCGAGCTGCGCGACACCGACCGGCGCAAGGACGAGTTCCTGGCCACGCTGGCCCACGAGTTGCGCAACCCGCTGGCGCCCGTGCGCAACGCGGTGCAGATCCTGCAGCTTGCCGGCCCACCGAACCGCGAGCTGGTGTGGGCGCGCGACGTCATTGACCGCCAGGTGCGGGTGATGGCGCGCCTGATCGACGACCTGATGGACGTCAGCCGCATCAACCAGGGCCGCATCGAGCTGCGCCGCGAGCGGGTCGAGCTGGCCAAGGTGCTGGACTGGGCGGTCGAGGCCAGCCGGCCGCGGATCGACGAGTTTGCCCATCGGCTGGTGCTCGACCTGCCGCCGCTGCCGGTGCTGCTCGACGCCGACCTGACTCGGTTGTCGCAGGTGTTCGGAAACTTGCTGACCAACGCCGCCAAGTACACCGACCGCGGCGGCCAGATCGAGGTGCGCGCGCGCCATCAGGGCGCCGAAGTGGTGGTCACGGTGAAGGACAACGGCATCGGCATGCCGGCCGACAAGCTGCGCAGCGTGTTCCTGATGTTCGCGCAGGTCGAGGACGCCGTGGCCCGTTCACGCGGGGGCTTGGGCATCGGCCTGTCGCTGGCCAAGCGGCTGATCGAGCTGCACGGCGGCCGCATCGACGCGCACAGCGCCGGTCCAGGCCTGGGCTGCGAGTTCGTCGTCCGCCTGCCCACGCTGCAGTTTGCGGACGGGGCCGCGTTTGCGCTGGCTGCTCCGGGCGCGGCAGCGGCGGCCGGTGCTGCCAGGCAGTCGGCACTGCGCATCGTGGTGGTGGACGACAACCGCGACAGCGCCGACACGCTGGCCGCGCTGCTCTCGCTGATCGGCCACCAGGTGCACACTGCCTACGCCGGCGAAGACGCGGTGCGGGCCGCCGTCGAGTTCAGGCCGCACGTGATGCTGCTCGACATC
>JANOJJ010000487.1:0-4960 GCA_031408155.1 Rubrivivax sp. | reverse complement strand
AAATACATGCGGGACAAGATCGTTCCCGCCATGGCCAAGCTGCAAGCCCTTCTCGATGTCCCGCGGGGAAAGCTCCTGATGCTTGCCACGTGGGCGTTGGTCATGACGTAGCCCTCGGCACTGAGCACGAAGCCGGAACCCACGCCTCGCTGTTGCGGCTCTTCATCGCCCCCGCCGCGTGGCGTGCGGCGCTGGTCGGGGCGTCCGCCAGGCAGCGGAATGCCAAAGCGGCGGAAGAACTCTTCGATGCTCGGGTCGACCTCGCCGCCGCCGGCGACACTGCGTCCACGTTCGAGCGTGCGGATATTGACCACCGCGGGGCCGACCCGCTCGACCAGTTCGGTGAAGTCGGGCAGGTGCACGCCCTGCGCATGCACCGGCGCCGGCCACAAGACTGCGCCCGCAGCCAATAGGGCAGCCAGCATCGCCCACAGGCGCAACGCAAGGGCGGGGTTTGCTCGGGCCATCAAGGAACGCATGAGAAATACTCCATCAAGAACGCGAATCAAAACGCGATCGGGCCGGCAGGCCCGAAGGAAGGTAAACGCGGCAAGCCCATTCAGGGCCGACGCTCGAGTGCGTCGTAGAACTGCTTGAGAGTGGCCGGCGGCACGTCGCCCATTGCCGTGATCCAGAAGTCGCCGCGACGGCCCGTCAACGAATGCGTGGCGCCGAACTGGGCCTGGATCACCTTGCGATGGCGCACCCCATCGAAGGGCTCGATGAACAGCGATACATGGGTCAGGCCGTCGCTGAACACCGCTTGCGTGACTTCGGGCGGCACGCCGGCCGCAGAGGCTTGACCCTGCGGATCGACCGGCCGCTGGACGCAACTCGCGAGCCGGAAGCCGGCCACCGGCCGTGTCATGGTCCAGCCTTGCGATTCGAGCTGGGTCGGCGTCTGGGCCGGTCGCAGGACACGCAACTGCTCGAGCTTGCGAATCGGCAGCAGCACCGAATCGGGTTGCGCGCGCACGCCGATCTCGATCTCTGAAAAGGCCGACGATTCAAGCACGGCACGCCCATGCCCGACCACGTCGGAGCGCAGCATGAGTCCCGTCTCATGGTCAGCCCACACGCGCTGCGCGAATCGCAGATCGTCACGCGGCTGCAGCAAGAACACGAAGGCCTCGCGGCCGGCCACGCGGTCGAGCCCTTCGGGTCGCAGTTCGTATTGGTCGAGCGCACGTGGCTCGACCGACTGCGTGACCGACGGCAGGCTCGACTGCACGCTGCGGCGCTCGATTACGACCAGGCCGGCCTGAGGCCAGACCGTGTGCACGAGGTCGTTATGGCGGTAGACCTGACGCGGCTTGCCATCGAGCGCCTCGATGCGCTCGAACACCTGGTCGCCGACGCAGAAGTGCGCCACGCGCGAACTCGACACGACGCCGCCGGTCGAGAAGACCATCGTGCCCTGGTAGTTGCGTCCGCTGGCTGCGGCGTGAATGCGCGCCAACCAGCCGCGCGCGTCCACCGGCATGGCAGCGGCAGCCGCCTCAGCACCGGTACTGGCCACCGGCGCCAGCAGTCCTGCAACCAGACACAGCGGCGCGAGCCAGTGCGCAAAACGGACAGGCATCCGGCTCACCGCTGGGGAACCAGGATCTCGACACTGCGCAAGGCGCCCCTCGGCAGAGCCGAAGGTGCAGCACCGAGCGCACCGCGATGCGCCTCGAAGTACGCATCGAGCCGCGCGTCGCGGATCACCTGCCCGTCGATCACCAGGGTTTGCCCGGAAGCCGCCGCGACGGCACTGCCGACGGCGCGCATGACACTGGCGCTGGGCGGCTGCGTCTGCGCCATGCGGTTGTCCCATCCGCTCGGGACACTGTCGGCCGGCCTCAGCACGAGCACGGCTGCACCGACCACGACGAAGCCGGCGACTACGGCCGCCGATGCCATCCAGCGCCGAGGCTTGTGACGAACCACCAGCGGTGACGGCGCCAGTGGCACGGGTTCAGCGGCAAGTCGCGCGCGCAACTGGTGCACGAATGCGCTGTCGTGGCCGGCGACGCCTGTCATTTCATCGGACCGCAACACATCGCCGATCAACTGGTAGATATGCCACTTGCGGCGCAACTCCTCGTCGGCGCGCCACTGCTGGCAGGCTTCGTCGACGGCTGCACGGTGGCATTCACCGTCGGCAAGGCTGGACAGCAGTTCGCTTAGCGTCTGGCGGTCAGGGGCGTCCGGGCGTCGAGCAGCATTCATGTGCAGGGGCTCTTCAGGCAAAGGGAGTGGCGCCATCACCAGCGCACGCCCTCCCGGGTGTCCAACAAGGGCCGCAGCTTGGCGGCGATGGCTTCGCGGGCGCGAAAGATGCGCGAGCGAACGGTGCCGATGGGGCAGTTCATCACGTCCGAAATCTCTTCGTAGCTCAGGCCTTCGATCTCGCGCAGCGTGATCGCCTGCCGCAAGTCCTCTGACAGGGCCTCGATCGCCGAGTTCACTGCCGCTGCGATTTCCTTGCTGGCCAACAACGCTTCGGGTGTTTCGCCGTCGCTTAGTTCGTTCTCGACGCGGGAAGTTTCGTCGCCGTCGTCACCGCGGGTAAACGACCCCTCCGAAACCAAGGGGTCACGCTTGATGTCTGCCAGGGCCTTCTTGGTCGTGTTGACCGCAATGCGGTAGAGCCAGGTGTAGAACGCGCTGTCGCCACGGAAGTTAGGCATCGCGCGGTAGGCGCGAATGAAGGTCTCTTGCGCAACGTCCTGCACCAGGTCGGAGTCGCGCAACATGCGCGAGATCAGCCGCTCGATGCGCCGCTGATACTTGACGACCAGCATCTCGAAGGCCGCGCTGTCGCCGCGTCGCGCACGGTCGACCAGCAACGCATCGACGTCGGGGTCAGCCATTCGCGTCCAGCGTCGCGGCGCCCGAGCCTGCAGACCCTGAATCGCCGGCGCCTGCGTGCAGGGCCGCCCGGCACAGGTAAATCGGGGCCCCGCAGGTGTTCAAGTCGATGGGCAGCCAGCGCGCTCCGAGCGATCCATGCGCACGAAAGCGCAGCAGCATCCAGCGGTCGGTGTCGATCGCGATCACGACGTCGCCCGGCTGCCCGTCCAACAACCAGCTTAGGCCATCCCAGGTCAACCAGGCTTCGGGTCGGCTTGCCGCCAGGCGCGACGACACGACCCAGCCCGCCATGCCTGCTGCCAGCGTGCAGAGCACGCTCAGGCCAGCCTCCAGACCCGCCTGCATCGCCAGCCAGCCCACGGCCACGACCGACGCAGCCGCTGCCACGGCCTGGACGGACCGCCGCGACCGTCCATCCCTGCCACAGGTCATCTGCACCGGCGGCGCGCCGTGCATGGTGCTCAGACGCGCTTGAACAGCAGCGTGCCGTTGGTGCCGCCGAAACCGAAGTTGTTCTTCATGACAACTTCGATCTTCATGCTGCGCGCAACATTGGCGCAGTAATCGAGGTCGCACTCCGGATCGGGATCAGTGAGATTGATGGTCGGCGGCGCGATCTGGTGATGCAGGGCAAGCACGGCAAAAACCGATTCGACACCGCCCGCACCACCCAGCAGGTGGCCGGTCATCGACTTGGTCGAGCTCACCACCAGGCCCGCCTTGGCCGCCGACCCGAAGGCCGCTTTAATGGCGTTGGTCTCGTTGACATCCCCCAGCGGCGTCGAGGTGCCGTGCGCATTGAGGTAGTGCACGTCTTCAGCGTTCAGCCCGGCATCGCGCAACGCGGCCTGCATCGACCGGCGCGGGCCATCGACATTGGGCGCGGTGATGTGATGCGCGTCGCCGCTCATGCCGAAGCCGACGATCTCGCAATAGATGCGCGCACCTCGACGCAGTGCGTATTCGCGTTCTTCCAGCACCAGCACGCCGGCACCTTCGCCGATCACGAACCCGTCGCGGCCGCGGTCCCACGGACGCGAGGCGCCCTCCGGGTCGTCGTTGCGGGTCGACAGCGCACGCGCCGCCGCGAAACCACCGATGCCCAGCGCCGAGATCGTCGAGTCAGCACCACCGGCGACCATCGCATCGGCGTCACCGTACTGGATCAGCCGGGCGGCCAGGCCAATGCCATGCAGGCCGGTCGTACAAGCCGTGACCACGCCGAGATTGGGCCCGGTGTAGCCGAGCTTGATCGACACATGGCCCGAGATCATGTTGATGATCGAGGCCGGGATCAGGAACGGCGAGATGCGACGCGCGCCTCGTTCGTGGTACTCCTTGTAGTTGTTCTCGATCATCGGCAGACCACCGATGCCCGACCCCACCAGGCAGCCGATACGTTGCGCCGACTCTTCGTTCAGGGCGTCGCCATGCGGCAAGCCGGCATCGGCCACAGCCTGCAGCGAGGCCGCGACGCCATAGTGGATGAAGGTGTCGACGTGGCGCGCTTCCTTGGCCGGGAACACACCTTCGATCTGGAAGTCACGCACCTCGCCCGCCATGCGGGAGTTCATCGCCGACACGTCGTACTTGGTGACCAGGCGCACCCCCGATCGGCCGGCGATGATGTTGGCCCAGGCCTGCTCGACCGTATTGCCCACCGGGCTGATGATGCCCAGGCCGGTGACGACCACGCGGCGCTTGCTCATGGGCGCACCTTCGCACGTCGCGCCGCCTCGCCCGGCGCAAGCAGGCACGCGTTCGAAGGACCACGCAGACTGCTCATGCAAGGCCCCTGGTTGCCAGCACGACGATGGGCCTGGTGGCCACCGCTCGACTGTCCAGGCCAGTCATGTCGGATCAGGCCTTTTGGTGGCCAACCGCGTAGTCGATTGCCAACTGTACGGTCGTGATCTTCTCGGCTTCCTCGTCGGGAATCTCCCTTTGGTAAAAACAGTTTTGTGATCCAGGGAACACCCGCCGGCATAGCCCAGGGAACCGAAGGCCAGGAAATTGAAAAACTACTCGAAGCGTATAAACATTTCAGTCCCGGCGTAAGCTGTTCCGGCAAAGAGAAACTGGTTCGGGCTATGGCCAGCCG
>JANOJJ010000056.1:0-8403 GCA_031408155.1 Rubrivivax sp. | reverse complement strand
GGCCGCGCCGCCGTCGGCCAGCATCGACCCGGCGTGCACGGTCAGCGCACCGGCCGCGCCGGTGCCCGACGTGGTGCTGCTGATCAGGCCGCCCTGCCGCAGTTGCAGGCGGTCGGTGACCGTCACCTCGACGTCGGCCGAGGGCAGGGCGCCCGAGGTCGCGCTGGTGATGATCGACAGCGATTGGCCGCCGCCGTCGAGCGTGGCCGAGCGGGCCTGCACCTGCACCGGCTGGCGGGCATGCTCGAACATGCCGGAGGAGAAGATGCCGGCGCCATTCAGGATCTCGAGCTGCCCCGCCACGCTGACGTGCAGCGCGCCGGCGCCCAGGCTCTGCAGCCCGGTGTCCCTGTCGCTGCCCTGCGCATCCAGGCGCATCGTGCCGGCTTCGACCCGGATCGGGCCGGCGGCACCCGCATTCGATGCCCACGAGGTGATGATGCCGCCACCGAGGGCGATGACGGCGTCGCGGACGCGCAGGTCCAGCGTGCCGGCACTGCCGGTGGCATCGCTCAGCGCCTGCGTGCCGACGAAGGCAAAGCCGTCGTTGGCGTCCAGCGTCAGCGAACCGGCGCGCAGGTTCAATCCGCCGCTGGCCCCACCGGCGGTGGTGGCGGTGAAGACCTGGCCGCCGCGCCTGAACATCGCGGCGCCGGCGACGTCGATGTCGATCGCCGACCCGGTCCCGCCGGCGATCGTGAAGCTGCCAATGCCGGTGCGGGCCACCCCGAGACCGTCGACCGTCAGGCTGTCGGCACCGATGCGCACGCGCCCCCCGGGGCTGGCCGAGGCGTTGAACACCGTGATGTCACCACCGCCGGTCAGCAGCAAGGGGCCGGCCACGCGCAGCTCGACCGCATCGCCGCGCGCGCTGGTGTCTTGAAGCGTCTCGACCCGCAAGCCGGTGCGCGACTGACCGAGCCCGTCCAGCGTCAGCGATCCGGCCTCGATGCGGATGCCGCCCGAGCCGTCGGCCGGGCCGCTGCTGGCGTAGAGCTGGGTCTGATCTGCCAGGGTCACCGCAGCGGGCGACTGCACACGAATGCTGCCCTGCGGTGCCGAGAGCAGCGCACGCTCCAGCGTGACGCTGCCGCCGGACAGGTCCAGCGTGCTGCCCGGCGACAGCACCACGCCACTATCCTGCCAGCGCAGTGCCGCGGCGGCCTGGTTGCCGACGAAGCCAAAGCTCTCCGGCGCAGCGATGGTCAGCGTGCTGCCGCCGGCGCTGCGGGCGTCCCACACGCTGCCGTCGGCAAAGCGCAGTTGCTGCGCGGTCGACAGATGCAGGCTGCCCGGCACGTTGAAGGCCGCGCCGGCGCCGACCGTGATGCCGCCGGGGTTGACGAACCAGAACGCGGGGCTGGCGCCGCCGGCCGCGTCCAGCGTCAGCGGGCCGTTGAAGTTGCTGGCCTCGCCGCCGGTGACGCGGCTAATGACGTGGCGGATGCCGGCATTGCTGGTCGTGAAGGTGGCCGACTCACCGTTGGCGATGCCGAAGCGGGTGAAGCTGTGGAACAGGTTTGCGCCGCGCAACGTGCCCAGCGCCTGGGGCACGGTGAAGGCACCGGACAGGCTTTGCACGGCGCCGGTCGAGCCGTCGGTTATGGCGCCGGCGCCAGCGGCCAGCGGCCACAGCAGCGCAGCGGCACCGGCCAAGCAGGCCTGGGACTTTCGCAGGCTGGTGTTCATTGCCAATCCCCAATCAGCGAGAACGGCGCCCAGAAGAACGGGTGCCTGAACTTCGGGTTGTCGATCAACTCGATCTGGGCGGCCTGCAGCGCGCCGATCTTGCTGTGCTGCCCCGCGGCCAGCACCGTGTAGAAGCGGCCCATCAACTGCTGCGCCGCCTCGTCCGACACCGGCCACAGCGTGCCCAGCGCGCTGCGGGCGCGGGCCTTGATCGCCGCGCCGCTCATGCCCAGCGGGGCGCGGTCGTCGCCTTCGGCGGTCTGGCAGGCCGACAGTGTCAGCAGTTCGATCGGCTTGTTGCGCAAGCGGCCGGTCGTCAGCAGCCGCTGCAGGCCGTCCAGCGTCAACAGGTCGTCGTAGGTCATGATGAACGTGGTGTCGGCGCTGTCGCCGAACACCCCGTGCGATGCGATGTGCAGCACCGGGTAGTCGGCGGCGAGCAGCTGCTGCTGCAGGGCCGCCAAGGTGAAGGCCTGGTCGAGCAGCGCCGTGCCCTCGATGACGCGCGAGATGTCTTGCAGTTCGCGTTTGACACCAGGCAGCGACAGGGCGTCGCGCAAGGCCTTGCTGCGTGCCAATGCGCGCTCGACTGGGGTGCCCGGTGCCAGACCGCCGCGGGAAATGGCCCTTGCGGCGGGCTCGTCCAGCACGATGTCGACGACGTCCTGCGAGAGCTTGTCCACCACCGGGCCCGGTTCGCTGATGCCGGCCAGCAGCGCGCGCAGCGGCGCAGTCTGGCGCCGCGGGGCAGCGGCCAGGCTCAGTGCAGGAGCGGTCGCCACGGCCAGGCGGCGGATGACGAAGTCACGCCCGTCGTGCAGTGCGGCCATCGGCAGCAGGCGCAGCACGCCGTCGGGCACCACCACCAGCGTGTTGACGCCGTGCCGGGCCAGCAGTTCGTCGATCGGGGCCAGCAACCAGCGGTACAGGTGTTCGGCCTGGGTGCGGTAGGGCGAGCCGGCGCGCAGGGATGACACGAAGTTCAGCACCGAGCGGCGCAGGTCGTCGGCGGCCACCGGCACGCGCGTGCTGGTGATGCCCTGGGCCGTCTCGAGCAGCAGTTCCAGCCGGTCCGGCAAGATGACCGGGTAGTAGATGGCCGTCGCCGCCGGCACCACAAGGGTCCGCTCGGTGCGTGACGCGCCGACCGCGCAGCGGTCGCGCAGATAGTCTTCCAGCTCGGTCTGCTTGATCAGTTCGACCGTGTCGCGGGCCTGGCGCAGCAGGGCAGCTCGATCGCCATCGCCGGCCGCTGCGGCCTGCTGCAACAGCAGGTCGGTCAGGCCGAGGTAGACGGGTTCGAGCGTGTCGCGGAACGACGAGCGGCCGTCGAGGTACTGCACGGGGATGTCGGCGCGCACCGCCTCGATATGCTCGACCGCCCGACGGTAGGCGGCCAGCGCTTGGTCGCGACGGCCCTGCTGCAGGACCAGCCGGGCGGCGCGCCACTCCAGCGGGATCAGCCGTTCGCGCGCCGCCACCTGCTGGGCGTGCCACAGGCCGCGTTCGGTCAGGCGCAAGGCGTCGTCGCGGCGTTGCTGGGCTTCGTACAGCTCGCCGAGTCCGTCGTAGGCCTCGGCAGCCAGCGCGTGGTCGCCGGCCACGGCCGCCTGCGTGCGCGCAGCGTCCAGATGGCGCGCGGCCAGTTCGATGCCCGCAGCGCCCAAACCCTTGGCTTGCGCGGCCAGGTTGATGGACAGCCCGGCTCGTTCGGCGCCGGCCGGCAAGGCATCGACCTGCGCGCCCACGGCCTCCAGCCGTTGCAGGCGTTGCGGGGCCTCGGGCAGGCGCAGTCGGTTGAGCTCGACGGCGAGCACCACGTCGGCCTGCCCCGGCGCGGCGGCCAGGGCTTGCAACCAGGCGGCGTCGGCCTTGTCGGGCTGGCGCCGGGCCAGCTGCAGGTTGCCGCGGTCGAGCGCGGCGGCCGCACGTTCGCGCGGCTGATGCAGGCCGGCGTCGGCCTCCTGCAGCAGCGGTTCGGCCTCGGCCAGGCGATTCAGGCGCAGGTAGGCGTGGCCCAGCGCGGCAGCGGCGCGGGCCTTGGCCTCACCGGTCGCGGCCAGACGGTGGCGCTCGGCCAGTGCTTCGGCGGCCAGCCGCAGGGGGCCGGCACCGACGCTGCAGGTGCCGCTTGCGGTGGGCGCCGGCAGACCGGGCGCCTGGGCCCACAAGGCGGCCGACCAGCCCAGCAGCGCGCAGGCGAAGGCCCGCCGCGGCCATTGCCGGAGCCGGTGCGCGCCGTCAGAACGGGCGCCAGCGCAGCGAGACATGGATGCCATGGTCTTGCAGGTCTCCTTGGGCGACGGGGATGCGGCGTTCGAGCCGCCGGGCGTAGAACAACTCCGCTTCGACGTCGGCCCCACGCCATTGCAGGCCCAGGCCGGCCGAGGACAGGCGGCTGGACGGCGCCTGGCGGTCATGGGCGCTGCCGGCGTCGATGAACGGGATCAGGACCACGCGCTGCCACGCGGCGTCGCCCCAGGCCAGCGGGTGCTGATATTCGGCCGACAGCGCCCAGCCGTTGTCGCGCACGAGTTGATTCTCGCGGTAGCCGCGCACGCTGTGGCGGCCGCCGACGCTGAGCTGCTCCAGCGGCACCAGGTGGTTGCGCGCCAGCTGCAACTGGCTGCGCAGCAGCACCTGCCGGCCGTCGTCACCCAGCGCCAGCGAGGCCTGGCCCTGTCCGATCCACAGCCGGTATTGCCTGGCCGGCTGTGCGTCCAGCAGAGCTTGGCCTGGCAGGTTGTTGCTGCCCGCCACCAGCGTCGAGCGCAGGGCCAGCACATGGCGGTCGGCGCGTAGCACCAGGTCCTGGAAGAAGCGCCAGGCCCGGACCTCGGTGGTGCCGGAGGCCTCGCCCGCAATGAAGGAGAACGGCTGCCCGTCGAGAGCCGTACGGTTGCTGCGCAGGTTGCGGCTCAGGCCCAGGCTCAATCGCAGTCGCGCGCCGTCGACCAGCGGGTGGGTCAGCGTCAGTTCCCGCGTGCGGACCCGGCTGTCGATGGCCAATGAGGCCAGCGGTTCTTCGACCACCGACGAGGCCGAACGCGCCAGACGGGCGGTCAGGGTGGTCGGGCTGGCCCCCAGCGGCAGCGTCCAGCCGATGTCGTAGGTGGTGCCGCCGCGGCTGTGGGCCAGCGTGCCGGCCAGCGCGTCGCCCCAGCTGCTGAGGTTGCGCAGCACGCCGTCCAGACCCACCACCGCCGAGCCGACCGCGGGCGCCTGATGGTTGTGGGCAAACACGGTCAGCTGCCACGGGCGGGCGCGCGTGACCTCCAGGTCGACCACCGACCGGCCCAGTGCGTGGTCGGGAATCAGCCGGGCATTGATGCGCTCGAACAGCGGGTCAGCCAGCAGCAGCCGGAAGCGTTCCTGCAGGCGGTTGACGTCCAGCGTGTCGCCGGCCCTGATCAGGCGACTGGCGATGTAGGCCTGGCTCAGCCGGCCCAGCCCTTTTTGGTGAATTTGCGAGACCTGGCCCTCGACGATGCGGATGCGCAGCGAGCCGTCGCGGTACGCGCCTTCAGGGATCACCGCGCCCGAGCTGACCAGCCCGCGCTCGACATAAGCCCGGGTGATGCGTTGGCGCAGCTCCTCGATGTCGATCAGCCGGACCGGCCGGTTCTGGAACGGGGCGGCCAGCGCCTCGAGTTCGGCGCTGGACAGGGCCTCGTGGCCGTCGAACAGGAAGCGGGTGACGATGACGCTGTCCGGCCCCTCAGGCCCGCCCCAGAGCGAAGGCAGGGTCAGCGGCATGGTCAGCGGCAGGGTCAGCGATGGCAGGGCTGCCGCAGGGGCCGGGCTGCCGACCTGCTGGGCCCGGGCTTGCGTCATCAGCATCGCGCAGACGCAGGCCATCGACAGACCCACCCGATGCCACACACGACCCCGGGAATCCCGCCCCGCCACCGAGCGATCGGTTGAACGCAAGTCTTCCTCCGTGACGGGTCGGTGCACGTTTCACCTCTGAACGTGACACCGCCAGAGGGGCATTGTGTCAGCCGGGGGCGGATCGGGCCAGCCGCTTTCAGGCGGCGTGACATCGCCTGACCGAGGGCTGCCGATCGAGCGGGCCAGCGCGTGGCGGCCACCGTCACCGCGCAGGCCACCGCGGTGGCCGGACGGGCAGCGGCGCAAGAAGCCGGGCGATGGTCCGGCTGTTCGCGCCATCGGAGCCGGCGCAGGATCGAAACAATCGCGCGATGACGCCCGATCTTGACGGCAGCGCTGGGGTGATCGCCCGTGTAGTGGCCTGGCACAACCGCCACCCGTTGGCCGAGCGCATCTCGGCTGCGCAGGTGCACAGCGTGGGCGTGCTGAGCCTGCCCTTTGCCGTGCGCGGTGCGCGAATTGAACTCGTGCCGGAGCCGGCCGAGCCGCCCGCCGATGCCGAGCCACCCGCTGCCGCCGCTCAGGGGCTGAGCCCGGATCACGCCGCCGCCGCCGCCGCCGACCCGGCGCCGGCGATCGAGCTGTTTGCGCCAGCTGCGGTCGATCTGCGCGTGGCTATGCTGCCCCGACGTCCGCGCAGTTGGCACCCGCTCACGTGGTGGCGCCGCTGGCGTGGCCGCGATCCCTTCCACGCCTTGTTCAGCGAGGACTTCATCGCGCCGTTGCGGCCAGCGCGGGTGGCGCGCTTCGTGGCCGCCCATGGTGTGGGCGAGCGGCCGCTGCAGCCGCCAGCGCCGCAGCGGTCGATAGCCCAGGATCGCCGTCGCCTGAGGCCGGGCGACGATGCCACGGAAGTCGAGCTCCATGTCATCACCGCCGCCATCGGCCTGGGCGAGTCGCGCAACCGCGTGCTGTTGGCGCCCGGCGCAGAGTCGAGCATCCTGGGCTCCCGCCATTGGAGCCGGGCCCGCCTGGCTGCGGCGGCCGCCCCGTCCGCTGTCGTGCTGCTGCTGGCGGGTGCCGGTCTGTGGTGGCGGCCCGCCACCCAGCCAGATCTGCCGGCAGCAGTGGCTCAGGTTGCGCCCGTGATGGCGTCGGCGTCTGCCGCGTCTGCTTGCGTGGCCGCGCTGCCGGCTTCGGCGGCGTCGGCGGTCACGGTCGTGCAGACGGCTGCGCAAGCCGCGAGCACAGCGCCGGCGATCTTGCAGGCGCCAGTCGTCAGTCAGCCGGCGTCTGCCCGGGCGCAGACCCCGCCGAGGCAGGCCGCACAAGTGCTTGCGCTGGCCAGGCCGCCCGAACCCAAGCCGGCCGCCGCAGCGTCCGCGCATGCATCCAGGCCAGGCGTCGGCAAGGTCTGCCGTGCTGGTATCGAACTGCCGCCGCTGGTGCCGCTTCTGACCGACAGCTATCGACGGGCCCTGCGCGAGGCTGGTCACAAGCTGCGACGACCGGCAGCTGCCGTGCCGCCACCGCCCACGGCCTGGGCACTGGCGACACGGCCGATGGCAGACAAGCACCTGTCAGCGCGTGCGGCTGCGCAGTTGCATGCCCTGGCCCTGTTGCAGCCGCAGCCGATGCGCTCCGAGCTGGTGCAAGCCCGCAGCGGCTGGCGAGCCGTGTTCTGGCCCTTCCACACCGCCCGCGACGCCGAGAAGGCACGCCAGGCGTTGGCTGACAAAGGCCTGCGCACCGAGCTGATCGAGTTCTGAGGCCGGACACAAGGCCCTGACTGCTCAGGGCCTTGTGCCTGCCGAAGGCCCGAGGACATCTCGTGTCCGAGGGCTGAGGCCGGCGAAGGCCCGCCCGTCAGGCCACTTCACAGCCAGCGCTGGAACAGTCCGGCGGGATGCTTCGCGTAGGCCACGGCCACGATGTGCCCGAACACCAGCAGGGCACCGATGCCTGCGGCCAGCCGCAGGCGGCGCCGCCTGCGCGCCGACAGGGCGATCATGCCGAGCCCGATGTAGGCCAGCAGAGCGACGATCTTGGTCGTCAACCAGGGCGCGTTGACCGGCGTGAAGCCGGCCAGGGTGGCCAGCGCCAGCGCCGTCAGCAGCAGCAGCGTGTCCACGACATGCGGCAGCGTACGCGCCGATCGACCGTGCACCCAGGCCTGCTGCGCCAGGCCTGCCCCCCAACGCAGACTGAAGCCGGTGATCGAAAGCAGCGCGCAGGTCCGGTGCACCAGCTTCAGGACGGCATAGGTCTCGGCACTCGTCGCCAGCGCCAGCACGGTCAGCCCAGGCGCCTGATCAGGGCCGACAACCTGTCGAACAGCGCGCCATAAGGCGGGTAGAGCAGCGCGATGCCTGACAGCGCGCTCTGGTGGAACACGCCGGTCTCCTTGGGCTATTAAAGCCTAGCCCAAATGCCAACCCACCGCAATGGGCCGGTTAGCTCAAACGTTAGGCCTCGCAGCCACCGCAACCGCACCCAGCCGCAGTGACAAAACCAATACACGCAGCACTCGTCTACTTCGCCATAGTGTTCGGCACAGGCTTCGTGCTTGGCATGGTTCGAGTTCCATTCCTCGTGCCTCGCATTGGTGAACGCTACGCAGAGCTTGCAGAAATGCCGATCATGACAATGGTTATTTACTTCGCTGCGGGATACATTCTTCAGCGCTTTCCTGAGATTGGGTCTCCCCGCAAATCGCTGAACGCTGGAATACTGGCCCTAGCATTTTTAGTAGCCGCCGAATTGGCCCTGTCTACGGTGCTCCAAGACCGAACACTAACAGAGTTCATAGCCAGCCGAGACAAAATTTCTGGCACTGTTTATCTTCTGCTACTTCTGGTGCTTGCAGTCATGCCTAGAATGCGT
>JANOJJ010000451.1:0-8597 GCA_031408155.1 Rubrivivax sp. | reverse complement strand
CTCGTGGCCGCTATCCTCTTTGGTGTCTTCTTCTTCCACATTCGCACAGAAATAGGCAGTCTTGATACCGATCGCCTCAATCGTCTGACAGAGGTCGAAAAATGATCGCTCTGGGCTTGACCTTACTTTTTCCTCTTGCAGGTATTCTTTTGTTGGGATGCATCGGCCATTGGCGGTGTGCGGGAGGGGTAAACCTGGTGATCAGCATCATCACCTTTGCCGCAGCCTTGTTTTTAGCCATTAACATATTTAAGCATGGCCCGATCCTTTCCACCGGCAAACTCTTCTATATTGACGCGTTCAACGTCTACCTCATTGTGCTGAATGCCTTTGTCGGCATGACAACCGCCGTTTTCTCAGGACCATATATGGCCCATGAGCTAAAGATTGGACGTGTGGATGACGGCCGGATGAGACTGTATTATTCCATGTATCAAGGCTTTCTCTTCACGATGCTGATCGCCCTGTCGACCAACAACCTCGGTGTTCTCTGGGTCTCTATTGAAGGGGCAACCCTGGCAACAGTCCTTTTGGTCAGCCTGTATCGGACCCGCGAATCAATTGAAGCCGGATGGAAATATTTCATTATTTGCGGTGTCGGCATTTCCCAGGCTCTGTTTGGCACAATCCTTGTTTATTTTGCCGCTGCAAAGGTGCTCCCCGGAAAGAATGAGGGATTACTCTGGACTGCACTGCAGGAACATGCCAGCCAAATGGATTCGGGCGTCATGGCCCTGGCTTTTGTTTTTCTTCTTGTCGGCTATGGAACCAAAGTCGGCCTGGTCCCCTTGCACAACTGGCTGCCCGATGCCCACTCGGAAGGTCCGACCCCCATGTCAGCCATTCTTTCAGGATTGCTGCTCAACATTGCCCTCTATGCCATTGTCCGCTTTAAAATGCTACTGGGCTTCGGCCAGAAAGAAACCAGCCGCGCAGCCGACGTCGAGCAGCCGCCCGCTGGCCGGAAGGCGCGGCGGCAAGTGGCGCAGCAACCACAGCTTGCGCCGGGCGTGCGCGCGGCGCGCGGCTTGCTGCCCCACGTAGTCGGCAAACACGGCGTCGTTGCCCCCGGTGTAGTAACCCTGGCCGTACAAGGTCTGGAAATCGATGGTCGAAGGATCCTGCGCGACGAACACGGTGCTGCAGTCGGTGCACGACACGATGTCGTACCCGCCCTTGCAGAACAGCGGCGCGGCGGCGCGGCCTTCGCACACCGGGCAAGGACGGTGCAAGCTCACGCCGGCAACGCAGCCACCGCCTCGGCCAGCGCCCGCACGACGCGGTCCTGGTCGGCCTGGCTCAGGTCGGCGCTCATCGGCAGGCTCAGCACCTGCTCGGCTGCCCGGCTCGACACAGGGCAGCAATCCGGGCCGCACAGGTGGGCATAGGCCGGCTGGCGATGCAGCGCCAGCGGGTAGTGCACAGCGGTCGGGATGCCTTGCAGCTGCAACGCCGCCTGCAGCTCGGCGCGGCGCTCGACGAACACCGTGACCTGCGCCCAGACCGAGTTGCGATCGGGACGCACCGCCACCTGGCGCAGACCGGCGTCATCCAGCAGGCGCCGGTAGCGCGTGCCCAGTTCGGCGCGGCGCTGCAGTTCCCACTCGAAACGTTCGAGCTTGCCGAGCACCACCGCGCACTGCAGAGTGTCCATCCGCCCGCCCACGCCCACGCGCGTGTGGTGGTAGCGCTGACTCTGGCCATGGACGCGGATCTCGCGCACGGCCCGGGCCAGCGTGTCGTCGTCGGTGAACAGCGCGCCGCCATCGCCATAGCAGCCCAGCGGCTTGCTGGGGAAGAAGCTGGTCGCGCCGAAGGTGCTGAGCGCACAGGAGCGCCGCCCCTGGTACAGCGCACCGAAGCTCTGCGCGCCGTCTTCGATCACCGCCAGGCGATGGCGCGCGGCGATGGCGTTGATCTCGGCCATGTCGGCCACCTGTCCGTACAGGCTGACCGGCATGATGACCCTGGTGCGCGGGCCGACCCGGGCTTCGATCAGCGACACATCGATGTTGCAGCTGTCGGGCTCGATGTCGACGAACACCGGCCTGGCGCCCAGCAGCACGATGGTTTCGACCGTCGCGGCAAAGGTGAAGGGCGTGGTGATGACCTCGTCGCCAGGCTTCAGGTCGAGCGCCATCAGCGCGATCAGCAAGGCTTCAGTGCCACTGGCCACGGCGATGCAGTGCCTGGCGCCGGTAAAGCAGGCCAGCGCCGCCTCGAGCTCCTTGACCTCGGGGCCCATGATGTACTGGCCATGATCGAGCACGCGCTGAATGCGCGCGTCGATGCTGCCCTTGAGCGCCGCGTACTGCGTCTTCAGGTCGGTGAATTGCATGGCGCGAGGCGGTCGCCGATCAGCACGGGCGCAGGACTTCACCGTCGAGTCGGTAGCGCTCGCCGGTGGCCGGGCACGCCGCTTGCCCTTGGCCCGTTGGCGGCAACGTCAGGCGCTCGCCATGCCGGCTCATCCAGCCGATGCGCCGCGCCGGCACGCCAACCACCAACGCGTAGGCCGGCACGTCGCGGCTGACCACCGCACCGGCGCCGACGAAGGCGAACTCGCCCACCGTGGTGCCGCAGACGATGGTGCAGTTGGCACCCAGCGTGGCGCCGCGCCGGACCAGCGTGCGGCGGTACTCGTTCTTGCGCGTCACCGCCGAGCGCGGGTTGTGCACGTTGGTGAAGACCATGCTCGGGCCGCAGAACACGTCGTCCTCGAGCGTCACCGCGTCGTAGACCGACACGTTGTTCTGGATCTTCACGTTGCGCCCGATGCTCACGTCGTTGCCGACGTAGACGCCCTGCCCCAGCGAGCAGCTGGCGCCGATGCGGGCACCGGATGACACGTGAACGAAGTGCCAGATCCGGCTGCCTTCGCCGATCTGGGCGCCGTCGTCGACGATCGCGCTGGGGTGGATGATGGCGGCCATTCAGAAGACCAGCGGCAGACCCACGCGCACGCCGTCGCGCGCACTGCGGTAGGCGGCGATCACGACTTCCAGCGAGCGCAGGCCTTCATAACCGTCTACCTCGGCGTTCTGTTCGCCGCGCAGGGTGCCGATCACGTTGTCGTAGTACAGCGCATGGCCGGGGCCGTAGACACTGGGCGCGGCGTAGCTGGCGCGGTTGACCTGCGCGTCCTCGGGCCGGCTGTCGGCAAACTCCCAGTGCTCGATCTGATTGACCGCCACGCCGCCGATGCGCACGGTTCATCGCTCGCCGAGCAGGGTGATGCAGCCTTCCAAGTTCTTGCCGTGCGTCAGCATGGTGACGTTGATCGACGCCAGCCCGCCGCGGCGCAGGCGCAGTGACATCACGCCGGTGTCCTCGGCCTCGATGTCGCGCGCCAGCGTGGCGGTGTAGGCGTGCACGCTGTCGACCGGGCCGACCAGCCAGTCGACCATGTCGACGTAGTGGCTGGCCTGGTTGAGGAAGGCGCCGCCGTCCATGTCCCAGCGGCCGCGCCACGGCGCGTCGTCGTAGTAGCTTTGCGGCCGGGTCCAGAAGACATTGACACAGGCCAGGTGGATGGCGCCGAAGCGGCCGCTGTCGAGCGCGGACTTGAGCCGTTGCAGGGTCGGGTTCAGGCGGTTTTGCTTGACGACGAACAGCTTGACACCCGCTTCGCGACAGCTGCGCACCATCTGCATGCCTTCGTCCCACTTGGTGGCCATCGGCTTTTCGCTCAGTACGTGACGGCCCGCCTGCGCCACCCGCATGGCCTGGCGCGGGTGCAGGCCGCTGGGCGTGGCCAGCACGACGATGTCGGCATCGCTGCCGGCCAGCAAGGCCTCCAGCGACACGAAACCGGTGACGCCGGTCTTGGCCACCGCGGCGGCCAGCGCCTCGGGGCGGTTGTCGCACAGGGCCACCAGTTCGGCCCGACCGGCGTGCTGGAGCAAGGCCTCGACGTGGTTGGCCGAGATGCGGCCGCAGCCGACCAATGCGAATCGGATGGGGCGGTCGACGATGGGGACCTGGGCAGGCACGGAAGCGGTCATCGGCAGCACAAGAAAAGCCTGCGATTGTAAGGCTGCACCGCCGTGAAGCGCCTAAAATTGCAGCAGTTTCAACGAGTTGCCGATGACCACCCCAGCCCTCGCGCCCACCCCCACGCCACCTGCTTCGACCAGCGCTGGCGCCGTCAGCGAGAATCAGCTGATCGCCGAGCGGCGCGACAAGCTGCAGGCCCTGCGTCAGGCCGGCGTGGCGTTCCCGAACGACTTCAAGCCGACCCACCACGCCGCCGACTTGCATCTTCGCCACGGCCAGGTGCCGAACGACGAGCTCGAGTCGATAGGCCTGCAGGTTGCGGTGGCCGGCCGCATGATGCTCAAGCGAGTCATGGGCAAGGCCTGCTTCGCCACGCTGCTGGATGGCAGCGGGCGCATCCAGCTCTACATCACGCTCGACAACGTGGGTGCCGAGTTGCTGGCAGCCTTCAAGCATTGGGACCTGGGCGACATCATCGGCTGCGTCGGCCTGCTCTTTCGCACCAAGGCCGGTGAACTCTCGATCAGGGCCACCGTGGTGCGCCTGCTGACCAAGAGCTTGCGTCCGCTGCCCGACAAGTTCCACGGCATGACCGACCAGGAACAGAAGTACCGCCAGCGCTACGTCGATCTGATCACCGACGATGCGGCGCGCGCGCGCTTCGTGGCGCGCAGCAAGGCGGTCAGCTCGATCCGCAACCTGATGGTCGAGCATGGCTTTCTCGAGGTCGAGACACCGATGCTGCACCCGATCCCGGGCGGCGCCAACGCCAAACCGTTCGTCACCCACCACAACGCGCTCGACCAGCAGATGTTCCTGCGCATCGCGCCCGAGCTCTACCTCAAGCGGCTGCTGGTGGGTGGCTTCGAGCGCGTGTTCGAGATCAATCGCAACTTCCGCAACGAAGGGATCAGCGTCCGCCACAACCCTGAGTTCACGATGATGGAGTTCTATGCGGCCTACTGGACGCACCATGACCTGATGGACTTCACCGAAGCCGTATTCCGCCATGCGGCACGCGCTGCGACCGGCAGCGCGGCACTGAGCTACGGCGGCCAGCCGGTCAACCTGGACCCGCCCTTCGCGCGATTGTCGGTGCGTCAATCGCTGGTGGTGCATGCCGGCCTGACGGTGACCGAAGCCGACGACGCTACGCTGCTGCACGCCAGGCTCAAGGCGCTGGGTGACGAGCCACCCGCGCACTGGAAGCTGCCCGAACTGCAATTCAGCCTGTTCGAGGCGGCGGTGGAAGAAAAGCTCTGGCAGCCGACCTTCATCATCGACTATCCGGTCGAGGTCTCACCGCTGGCCCGCGCGTCGGACAGCAACCCGGCCATCACCGAGCGCTTCGAGCTCTTCATCACCGGACGCGAATTCGCCAACGGCTTCTCGGAACTGAATGACGCCGAAGATCAGGCCGCACGCTTCCTGGCCCAGGCCGCCAACAAGGAAGCCGGCGACGAAGAGGCGATGTACTACGACGCCGACTTCATCCGCGCGCTCGAATACGGCATGCCGCCGGCCGCTGGTTGCGGCATCGGCATCGACCGCCTGGTGATGCTGATCACCGACAGCCCCAGCATCCGCGACGTGCTGTTGTTCCCCGCGCTGCGGCGCGAGGCGTGAAGCGCCAGCGCAGCGGCGACCTCCGAAGGCAGGCAAGTCCATGACCAGGATCGAGCAACTCCAAGCGATCGAAGAGGCCGTGTGGTCGGAGCTGTCGCGCGCGCCGCGCGAGTGCTCGCATGCCTGGCGCGTGGGCGTGCTGGCCACCACTGACGGACAGGCCGCCGATGCGCGCTGCATCGTGCTGCGCGACGTCGATGCGGCGCGGCGCAGGCTGGTGTTCTATGCCGACAGCCGATCGCCCAAGATCAAGCAGATCGAAGCCTACCCCGCAGCCACCATCGTGCTGTGGTCGGCGCCGTTGAGCTGGCAACTGCGGCTGCGCGTGCAGCTCAGCGTCGAGACGACGGGCCTGGTCGTGTCGTCGCGCGCTGGGCGCGGCTGAAGATGTCGCCCGGCGCGCAGGACTACCTGTCGCCGCTGCCTCCCGGCAGCCCGATCGACCACCCGTTGCCCGATCGCGGCAGCCGCGAACACTTTGGCGTCGTCACCGCTCGCATCAGCGGCATCGACTGGCTCGAACTGCACGCGCAAGGCCATCGGCGAGCGGCCTTCGACAGCGAAGGTCGGCGCTGGCTGACGCCTTGATCAGCCGGCGTTGATCTGCGCCGGAGCGTCACCGTTGCCTGAAGACCGGTGCGCGCTTGTTGACGAAGGCGTCCATGCCTTCCTTCTGGTCCTCGGTCGCGAACAGCGAGTGGAAGACACGGCGCTCGAAGGCCACGCCTTCTTTCAGCCCGCCTTCGAAGGCGCGGTTGATGCAATCCTTGGCCAGCGCCACGCTCGGGCCGCTGAGCGCGCAGATGACCGCGGCGGCGGCCAGCGCCTCGTCGAGCAGCTTGGTGACCGGCACGATGCGCGACACCAGTCCGGCGCGCTCGGCCTCGGACGCGTCCATCATGCGTCCGGTCAGCACCAGGTCCATCGCCTTGGCCTTGCCCACCGCGCGCGGCAGGCGCTGTGTGCCCCCGGCGCCGGGCATGATGCCGAGCTTGATCTCGGGCTGACCGAAGCGCGCGCTCTCCGACGCGATGATGAAGTCGCACATCATCGCCAACTCGCAGCCGCCGCCGAGCGCAAAGCCGCTCACCGCGGCGATCACCGGCTTGCGCACCTGCAGCAGCGTCTCCCAGTTGCGCGTGATGTACTCGTTGCGGTGGACGTCCATGTAGCTGAAGGTCGCCATCGCGCCGATGTCGGCACCCGCGGCAAAGGCCTTGTCGCTGCCGGTGATCACGATGCAGCCGACGCCGTCATCACGGTCGAACGCGAGCAGGGCCTGGCCCAACTGGTCCATCAACGCATCGTTCAGGGCATTGAGCTGCTTGGGCCGATTCAGCGTGATCAAACCGGTTCGGCGTGGGCCATCGCCTCGGGTCTGGGTGAGGATGAGTGGTTCCGTCATGGTTTGCTGGCAGACAATGATGGACACTATATCAACCGAACGAGCCGACCCCCCGACGAGCAGACGTTGCAGGTGTTGGCCGGCAAGCCGGTCCGGACCCGATCCGGGTCGGGTCCGCGTGGCCGGCCATCAGCCGGCACGACCAGATCTCTACATGGCCACCATTTATCGCAAGACCGGCAAGGGGCAGAACGAGATCGAGACGCGGGCTCTCAAGCTCGCGCCGCGCTTTCGCAGCTTGTTGATCCTGGTCGACGGTCGGCGCAGCGACACCGAGCTGCTAACCCTGCTGCCGCAAACCGGCGACGAGTTGCTGCAGGCGCTGGCGCAGGGCGGCTTCATCGAAGCCATCGGCGTGACTGCCGATGACGTGCGCTCGCAGCCGTCGCGGCCGTCGGTGGCGCCGGCTGCGAGCGCCGTGCCGGCGGGCTTCGAGCAACGTCGAAGTCAAGCCGTGCATGCATTGATCGACCAGGTCGGCCCGATCGCCGAGTCGCTGGCGCTGAAGATGGAACGGGCTCGCACGGCGAGCGAACTCAAGCCCTTGATCGAGACCGCGGCGCAGGTCCTGGCCAACACGCGCGGACGCGCCGCCGCCGCCGAGTACAGCCGGCGCTACGGCGCCGAATGATCAGCGGGCACCTCCTTCGGCCGCCTGTTGGGGCAGCCGATCGAGCATCAGGTCGACAAAGTTGTCGGCGTCCTGACGGATCACGATGCGCACCGGCAGGTACTGCAGCGTCGGCGCAATCCACATTTCTGCCGTCAGCTCACCGCTGCGCGCCGGGCGTCGCGGGCGCACGTGCACGGCATCGATCACGCCGGCCGGCGTGACCAGTGGTTCGCTGCCCAGCACGTCGTAGATCCACAGGTCCACGCGCCGCGGCAGCGCCAGCATCAGTTCGACCGACTGCCCTGCGCGCAAGCGCTCGGGCTGGGTGGTGAAGAGCCAGGTCAGCTGCACGAACTGGCTGGCCGCGTCCTGTACGCCGTCCGGTCGCGGCTGCTCGCTGCCGTTGGCCAGCCGCAGCACCGGGCCGTCGAACAACAGCGCCAGCCGCCGAGGGTCGCGCAGCGCGACTTTGGTTTCTTCGTCGTAGCGACGTGGTGACAGGCCCTGGCTGCCGATCTCGCCGTCGCTCGACATGCGCCGGCTGACCAGCGGTGCGAACAACGGGCCCACGCTCACCTCCAGATGGACCTGGTAGCGGCTGCCGTCGCGCAGCCATTCGACGCTGGCCTGGCCTTCGACCGGGCCGCGGTAGTCGCCCGTGAGGCGGTAGCTCAGGCGCGTCGAACGCGGCCATTCAAAGGGCAGCGCTGCCGACGCCGCCGCTGCCACCGCCGCCGACGTCGCTGGCACAGCCGCCTGGCTGGCGGCGGCCGCCGGCGCGGACGCCGCCTCGGCAGACTCGTCGAGCACGACCGTTTCGTCCTGGCGGGCTTCGGCCGGCGCTGTCGCTGGCGGGCGCGGCGGATCGGGCAGGGGCACGATCGCCGGCTGCGTTGCCGATGCGGCAGCCGACGCGGGACGCGGCGCCGCGGTCGGTCGGCGCGACGCAGGCGGCAC
>JANOJJ010000429.1:0-3002 GCA_031408155.1 Rubrivivax sp. | reverse complement strand
CGCGACACCGACGCGCTGCGCGACGAGGTACGCACGATGCGCGAGAAGGTGCGCCGTGCGCACCCGGTGCCCAACCGGCGCTGTGACGTCAAGCACAGCGCCGGCGGCATGATGGACGTGGAGTTCACCGTCCAGTACCTGGTACTGGCGCAGGGCCCCAGCCATCCCGCGCTGCTGGACAACGCGGGCAACATCGCGCTGCTGCAGCGCGCCGAGGCCGCCGGGTTGCTGCCTGCGGGTGTGGGCATCGCGGCGGCCGATGCCTACCGCGAACTGCGCCGCGCCCAGCATCGCGCGCGGCTGGACGAACAGCCAACGCAGTTCGAGCCGGACCAGTACGCCGCGCAGCGCGATGCCGTCACCGCCTTGTGGCAGGCCGTGTTCAATTGACCGACCAGCGCAAGGCGCATCTCGACGCGCTCGCCGTCGGCCTGTTGCTGACGTGCTGCGCACTGTGGGGCGTCAACCAGGTCGCGACCAAGCTGGCGCTGGCCGAGATCCCGCCCTTGACACAGGCGGCGCTGCGATCGGGCGGGGCTGCCCTGCTGTTGTGGTTGTGGTCGCAAACCAAAGGCATCGCCTTGTGGCAGCGTGACGGCACCTGGCCCTCGGGTCTGCTCGCGGGCTTGCTGTTCGCGCTCGAGTTCGCCTGCATGTTCATCGGGCTGCAGTACACGACGGCGTCGCGCATGGTGGTCTTTCTCTATCTGGCGCCGTTCGTGGTGGCGCTGGGCATGCCGCTGATCAGCCGCAGCGAACGGCTCGATCGCTGGCAGGTGCTGGGGTTGCTGACGGCCTTTGGCGGTGTGGTCTGGGCCTTTGCCGAAGGCTTCGAGTCGGGCGCTGGCTCGCGGCTGTGGCTGGGTGACGCGCTGGGCATCGCTGCGGCCGTGCTGTGGGGGTTGACGACGCTGGTGCTGCGCGGCAGCCGGCTCGGCACGGCGGCACCCGAGAAGACGCTGTTCTACCAACTGGCCGTCTCGGGCGTTGCACTGGCGCTGGCCGCCGCGCTGTCGAGCGAGCCTTGGCCGCAGCAGGTCAGCGCCCGGTCACTGTGGGCACTGGCCTTTCAGACCGTGGTCGTCACCTTCGCCAGCTACCTGGTCTGGTTCTGGCTGATCCGGCACTACCCCGCCACCCGCATCTCGGCCTTCACGCTGCTGACGCCGGTGTTCGGCCTGCTGGCCGGCGTGGCCTTGCTGGGCGAGCCGGTGACGGCGCGTTTGGTGCTTGCGCTGGCCGCGGTATCGTGCGGCATCGCACTCGTCAACCGTATCCTGCGGCGCGTCGGGTGAGACCCTTCCACCCCTGACTCGACGGAGACACGACGGATGATTACCTTGTGCGGATTCGCCCTCTCGAACTACTACAACAAGGTCAAGCTGGCCCTGCTGGAAAAAGGCGTGCCCTTCACCGAAGAGCTGGTGATGACGGGCTCCAGGGATGAGGCCGTGCTGTCGGCGTCGCCGCTGGGCAAGGTGCCCTACCTGCGCACCCCCGACGGCACCTTGTGCGAAAGCCAGGTCATCGTCGACTGGCTGGAGGCCGCCTATCCCGAGCCCGCGCTGGTGCCCAAGGACGCCTTTGCCGCGGCCAAGGTGCGTGAGCTGTGTACCTTTCTCGACCTGCACATCGAACTGGTCGGCCGCGAGCTCTACGCCCAAGCCTTCTTCGGCGGCAGCTGCAGCGCCGAAGCCCAGCAACGCGTGCGCAAGCAACTGAGCAAGAACATCGCCGGCCTGAAGCGGTTGGTCAAGTTCTCGCCCTATATCGCCGGCGCCGAGTTCAGCAGCGCCGACTGTGCGGCCTATGCCGCGCTGCCCACGGTGGGGATGGCGACCAAGGCCGTGCTGGGCGAGGACCTGCTGGTCAGCGCCGGCATCGACTGGAAGCCGTATCTCAAGCTGATCGGCGAGCGCCCCAGTGCACAACGGGTAGCGGCCGACCGCAAGCTGCAACAAGAGCAGTTGGCGGCGGCGAAAAACTAGCCGCGCGAGGAAATACCGCCCCCGGTTTGCCTGACCCCTCCGCGCGGTGGACGAGGTAGATCGCCGGCCTGGGTGCATCCGATCGCGTCTGAGCCTCTCAGGCCGGATGCATCGGCCCCGGTGGCGTCAGCCGGGCGGCCAGTTCCTTGCGATAGCGGTTGAGCTCCTGCACGGTGGAGAAGCTGCGCTCCATCAGCAGGCTCATGTTGTGCAGGATGCGTTCGACCACCTTGTTCTCCCACACCGTGTCGAACTGGATCTGGCTGTCGAGCCAGGCCTGGAGCCATTCGGGGTTGGGCAGTCGGCTCTGGATGGTGTCGAGCGGGAAGAGCTTGACGTTGACGTGCAGGTTGGTCGGATGCAGCGCCTGCGCCGTGCGACGCGCACTGGCCATCAGCACGCCGACCTTGGCGAAGGCGGCGCGCGCTTCGTCGCCAAAGCGACCCATCGCCCGCTTCATGTAGCGCAGGTAGGCTCCGCCATGGCGCGCCTCGTCCTTGGCCAGCGTCTCGTAGATCGCCTTGATCACCGGCTCGGTGTGCCATTCGGCGGCGCGGCGGTACCAGTGGTTGAGCCGGATCTCGCCGCAGAAGTGCAGCATCAGTGTCTCGAGTGCGGGCGCAGGGTCGAACTCGAAGCGCACGGCGTGCAGTTCGTCTTCGGTCGGCGCCAGTTCGGGCCGAAAGCGGCGCAGGTATTCCATCAGCACCAGCGAGTGCTTCTGTTCCTCGAAGAACCAGACGCTGATGAAGGCGCTGAAGTCGCTGTCGTCGCGGTTGTCACGCAGGAACATCTCGGTGGCCGGCAGCGCCGCCCACTCGGTGATGGCATTCATCTTGATCGTCTGTGCCTGCTCGTCGCTGAGCTTGCCGGCGTCGAAGCGGTCCCACGGGATGTCGGTGTCCATGCGCCAGCGCACGGCTTCGAGTTGCTTGAAGAGTTCGGGATACAGCATGGGGTTTTCCTGCGGTCCGGTCCCCCATTCTATGGATCGACTGTGGATCCGGTTCGCCG
>JANOJJ010000373.1:0-1562 GCA_031408155.1 Rubrivivax sp. | reverse complement strand
CGTCGATCTGCACCACGTTGCCCAGGTGCAGATCGCCATGGCATTCACGTACCCGGCCCTGGCGGCGGCGTTCCTGCAACAGCGGCTCGATGGTCGCGAACTCGGCCGCCTCCCAGCGGCCCAGCCGGTCGAGTGCGCTGTGTTCCGCTTCGCCCGCCAGCAACGGCCGCAGCACGACCAGGTTGTCCAGCATCGGTGAGCGCACCTGCGACGGCGCTCCGAACGCGGTGTCGGCGCCAGCCGCAGGCGCCATCCGGTGCAAGCGGTGCAGCTGCTCGACCAGTTCGTCCACCGGCCCCGCCTGCAACGCGCCGCGCGCGGCCAGGCGGTCCCACAGCCCCTGTTGCTCAAAGGCACGCATCTTCACCACCACGTCGATCACCGGCCCGGTCCCACCGAAGGCGGGTGCGTCGACGCTGCCGGTGACCGCAACCACGTCGAGATAGAGGTCGGGCGCGAGGCGGCGATTCAGGCGCAATTCCTCGTCGCAGCAGTGGCGTCGCAGCGCCAGGGTGGTGAAGTCGAGAAAGCCGGGGTTGATGGCCTTCTTCACCTTGTAGGCGAACTCGCCGTCGACCAGCACGAAGGAGATGTGCGTCTCGATCCGTTCGACGACGCGCTCCGGGTGGCGCGCCTGCAGCACCGCCTGCAGCGCATGGACCATGCGCAACTGCTCCGCAAGCCCGAGTTCGACCGGCTGCATCGGCGACAGATCCATCGAAGGCGTCATTTCATGTGTTGTCCGGGCCGTCAACCCGGCTTGCAGCTTGTCGCCGCGCGCTCAGCTCTGCCTTGCGCCGGCGCAAGGTGAGCGCGCCCGATCGCGCGCGGTCGATCGAGAGGCCCGGTCGGCAATCGAAACCGGTGGGCGCAGGGGCCCACGGCCGTCACATCGGCGTGTCGTCGCCGTCGGGCGCGCCGGTCTTGCGGATACGCAGCGGACCCTTCGTGGCCGCCGCCAGCGCAACCGCGACCGCGCTCGTGGGGTCGGTCACACTGGCCGCATGGGCTGCGGCCTGGGCGACGTCGGCGCCCTTGATCACCCGCGTGTATGGCGCCAGGATCTGCACCAGCTGCCCATACACCTTGGGCGTGCCGGCCACCAATTCACGCTGGTACAGAAAATCGGACTCACCGGTGAAGTTGCCGACCAGGCCGCCGGCCTCGGTGATGATCAACGAACCGGCAGCCAGGTCCCAGGGGTTGAGGCCGGTCTCGAAGAAGCCGTCGTACCAGCCCGCGGCCACGTAGCACAGATCGAGTGCTGCGGCACCCGGTCGGCGCAAGCCGGCGCAACTCTGCATGATCTCCTCGAACATCTTCACATAACGCTTGAAGTTGTCGCCCTTGCGGAACGGGAAACCGGTGCCGATCAGCGCGTCTGACAGGCGCGTTCGCTTGGACACCCGCAGCCTCTTGTCGTTGACGAACGAGCCGCGCCCGCGCGAGGCGTAGAACATGTCGTTGCGCGTGGGGTCGTAGACCACCGCCTGCTGCACCTGGCCGCGGTGCGCCAGCGCGATCGACACCGCGTAGACCGGGAACCCGTGCAGGAAGTTGGT
>JANOJJ010000350.1:0-5185 GCA_031408155.1 Rubrivivax sp. | reverse complement strand
CACTACTTCTACCCCGACCGTCTGGTCGACGAAGGCAACGCCGACGGCGCGCGACTACCCGCAGATCGGGCCGTGGATGCAGCGCGTGCTGGCGCGGCCGGCGGTGCAGCGTGCGATCGAGACCGAGAAACTCCCCGCGCCGCTGATCTAGCGCAGTGTTCCAGGAGCTTGCTCAGAGCCGCGATGCGGCTCATCGGCGGCTGGCGTTTGAGTGCGGAGTGTGGCCGATGCCAAGCCGGCGGCGCGCGCGCATTCCAGGTAGGCGGGCGACGCCAAGCCACGCCACGAAGGCGGCGCCGAGCAACGCAAGCGGGGCGGGCTGGGTCAGCGGCGGCGACAACACGCGCAAGTCGAGCGCCGGGCCTCCGCACGACGGCATGCGGCTCGTATCGGCGGCGTAGGACCGCGGCACGGTCGGGTCGGTGATGTCGGCGATCACGAGTGCATCGGCCGGGCCGCGCGTCGGGACCTCAATGAGATTGCAGTCCAGGATCGCGAACGAGAACTGGTCCGGCTGCGGTCCGGGTTCGACGAACGCCGAAAGTTCGACGTCGAACGTCAGCAGTGCGCCAGGAGTGAACTGCTGGATGAACTCGTTGAGGAAATCGCTATCGCCGATGACGACATGGCTCGACAGGTCTCCGCTGGCGCCGCCGACGAGCAGCGGTGAGCCGACCGGCGCGCCACCGTCGAAATCGAACGACCCGATCAGCGCGGTGTTGTTGCCGTTGCCGGTGCCGCTGCCGTCGTTGAGCTGGAACTCGATGTAGAACGGCGCTGCCGGGTGGCCGATCAGCACCGTCGTATCGAGGCTGATCGTAAACGCGGAGGCAGCGCAGGCGGCCGCGGCGAGCAGTGACGCCAACCCGGCGCGCAGCGCGAGCAGATACGGTTCGAGTTTCATCGCTGTTCCTCGCTACAGGCCGCCAGACCCCGTGCGCACGCGGGCGTCGTACGTGATCCCCTGGTGCGTGGGATTCGTAAACTCGATCTGCAGGATCACGCTGGTGCCGGCGGCGAGCCCAGAGTGCGCCGTGCTGACGTGCGGCGTGCCGGCGGGCACGACGGCAACCGTGCGGCCGCCGCCCCACAGCGTGGCGTTGGCGCTGAGGTCGAATAGCAGCAGCGTGATGGGGCCGGCGACAGCCCCCGGACTCTCGTTCTTCAGCGTCACGGTCTGCGCGTAGCGGCCCGTCGCGCGGTGAAAGCGGAACCCCGAGCGCGTGACCTTGATCGGGTTCGCGCAGGCGGTCACGAGCGCGGCACGTTCGCGGTCGCCGTCGTTGCGCGAGTCGACGGGCGAGCGCGCGTCGTTGGCGTCGGCGGCGCTGTCGAAGGCGTAGCCGCCGCACAGCCGCAGCTCGGTCTTGCGACAGCTCGCGAGTGCGCCGCTCGCAACATAGTTCTTCGCCCAGTTGCTGCCCGCAACCGCCGTCGTGGCGGCCGTGGCCTCGGTTGTCGTACCGGCGCAGAAACGCGCCGTCGCCGGCGTTTGGCCGGCTTCGTTCGCTACGGCATGCGAGGCCAGGTAGTACTTGTCGGCGGCGTGGTAGTCGCTCTCGCCGGCCGTCGGGTCGCGCCATTGCACCTCGTACCTGCAGGTTTCCGAGCCATCGGCAGCGACCACGCACATGTGGCGCAGGAAGTTGACCGCTTCGGCAACGTACGGTGGCTGGATCAGCTGGCGCTTGCCGGCCGGTGGCGGGCTCTGCACACCGTGGAACGCCGGGATCGTCGCCTGTGCCACGCCGCTGCACGCGGCCGCAGCGGGCGCTCGGCAGGTGCTGCCGGGGCAGTCCGCGTCCTTACTGCACGCACGGGCGGCGCGCGCGCCGCCGATACAACTGCGTCGGCAGGCCGCCATCGCGTCGTAGCGTGGCTGCACGTTCGCCGTCCAGTCCGCCGGTGTGCCGAGGAACGGGTGCGGCATCTCGCGCAGGATGCCGGCGCGTTGGCCGGCCTCGCAGGTTCCGGCACCGCCGCAGTCGGCATCGGCGGTGCAGGCCTGGCCGTGGAGCGCACCTCCGCTGCAACTGCGCGTGAGCGGGTTGCCGGCGGCATCGAGTTGGCGCCGGAAGTGCGACGCGAGCGGCGACGTGGCCTCGTCGGTCATATCCCGCGCGAGCGAGCCTCCCGGCATCGTCTCGGCACTGACGCTCCAGGCACGGTGGCAACCGGTGCCGCACTGCTGCGCTGGTGTCGCACCGGCACCGCCGAAGGTTTTGAAGAACGGATTCTCGAAAAGCTTGGCCGGGTGCCAGTACGCGATCTCATGCTCGGTGTCGCTCGGGCCGCGAAAGACGTTGCCGGCGTTGATCCAGCGGCTGACGAGGATCGGTCCGTTGCCGTGGCACACCGGGCAGCGCTCGACCGGGCGGGCCGGGTGCTGAATCGCCGCTGGCGTCATCCAGAACGCAGCCGCGCGCGTCTGTTTCGCCGTGTCCTTGCCGCCGGGCCGCGGCACGCCCGCCGGCGTGCCCGGCGCGGCCTGCCACCAGTTGTCGACCTGAAGCGTGCCCGTGAACAGAGTGTCGAACCAGCAGGCCGCACCGGTGTCGGGCTTGAATGCGATGACGTCGAAGTTGTTGAAGAAGAAGGGATGGAACGGGTCGAAGGCAGCCTGCCCGGGACGCGGCGGTGCCTGTCGCCTGAACACGGCGCTCCAGTTGACGACGTCGATGCAACTGCCGGCTCCGGCGGCGCAAGGCTCGGCGTCGGTGCACCTGGCGCGACTGACCGAGCAGGTGCCGACATCGGTCTTCAGGATGCGCTGCCCCGGGAAGCAGCCGGTTGGCATCGGGGTGCAGGTGCTGCCGGGGCAGTCGGCGGCGACGCCCGGCCGGCACCTCTGGCCCGCCCTGGCACCGCCGAGACAGGTGTCGAGCTGCGTGTTGACGTGCGACCAGTGGTCGCACTTCAGCGCTGACCGCCGCGCCTGGGTCATCCGGCCGACGGTATTGCCACCATCGGGGAAACCGGCGGCGCCGGGCATGCCGTCGAACAGGAACTCCCAGTGCCCGCTGCCGGGGCTGCGGGCAGCGGTCGCCGGGTCGGTCTCTTCGAATGTGATGAGCTTGCGGTTCCAAAACACCGCGACTTCCCGGGTATCCGAGAAGTTGCCCGGCGCCGGCAGCAGCGAAAGCGGCATGTAGGCGCCCGTGCCGGCACCGAGTTCGGAAGCGCAGCGGTCGGCGTACTGGTTGATGTCCGTGAGCGGTGCGGCAAGCGCCGACGGCACCGAGGCCGCGAATACTGCGATGAAGACCAGCGCCGCCGTTTTCATGTTGCGCCTCCTGCGCAAGCCGCTGCCGGCGCGCAGGGGCGGGGCCAGCCCGGAACCCCACCATGCGCCAGCCTCGGGCCGCGCGATGAATGGCGCGATTCTGAACCCGCCGCTGTGGTGACGCAAGCCTTGCAGCGTGCGCTGCAGGCTGCCCTCACTGGACCCCGCAGCCCACCAGTGGCGCCGGCTCCAACGCTTACAGCTTGGGCTGCAAGCTGCGGTGGCCTGGCGGTGCGCTGCGTGGATAAGCGAAGGGCTCGAAAGGCACACCCCAGTTGGCGGCCATGTCCATCACTTCGTGGAACCGGTGGACCCAGGTCGAGGTGGTCGGGTAACACTGGTTCCAGAAGCCGAAGATGCCCCAGGCCAGGGCCTCGAACTCCTCGGGCGTGGCGCCGGCCCTTTCGGCCATCTTCATCATCCGCGCCGTTGTGAACGAGGGCCCGGCCCAGATCGGCATGCCCTGCACACGGGCGGCCATCACGAAGTCGCTGGATTCGATCAGCGTGAAATGTGCGTCCTGCTGGTTGTCGGTCTTGTAGCGAAAGTCCTTCGTGCCGCCGATCTGGCGCCGGCTGTATTCGGCCTCACCCCGTTCGTTGATGCGAAAGTAGGTGCCCATGCATTGCGCGGCCGGCACCTCGACCAGGCCAGGCACCAGCTTCTTGATCGCCGACATCAGGTCGTGCAAGGTGACCACCAGGTCCTCGAAGTGATAGGCGTCGGGGTCCTTCAACACCGTGGCCAGGTGGGCACCGCGCTTGCGGTACAGCGGCTGGTACTCGAGCTTGGAGAAATCGGCCTTTTCATCGAGCAGGCCCTTGAGCGCCGGCGCTGTCGTCGGGTCCGGCGCAATGTGACCTGCCACATCGTGACTTGCCACAACGTGGTCGTGCCCGAGATGGGCGAACGATCCCCCGCGCCGGACTTCGATGACCACGATCGAGCGCGCGGGATCGACACGAAACACCGGCTTGCCCTGGGCCAACAGACCTTGGTAGTAGGTGTCCGAAAGTTCGGCCGGCTTGCGCTTGTGCCTGTCCGACGGTGGCGTGAACTGCGATGCGCACCCTGCCAGCAGCGTGGCCAAAACGGCGACGATGGCCACAGCAATGCGCCGGTCAGTCGTTGCGTTTCATCGCCTCGTCCATATCGACCTTTACCTTGGCACGCAAGCTTGTCGCAGCCAGTCCCGAAAAGCGGCGCCGATAGGCGAGCTCACCGCGCACCCTCGAGCGAATGTGCGCGCGCTTGCCCACCTTGACGTTCGATCACGAAGGGCCAGTATCGGCAGATGGCGACATTCAGCCCCTCTGCACGTCCGCGGGTTCACCGCCGAGTTCCACGATCATGCGCACGACGGCATCGAACATGGCGTCCAGCCCGGCTTCATCGGTTCCGCGCATGACCAACGTCGTGCCGTAGCGGTCCTCGCGATAAAACGGATAGCTTCCGAGATCGATGTGGGGGTACTCGTCCTGGGTTTCGCTCAGACGCTTGGCGACCTGACTCTCGGTCAGATAGGCCGTGACGCTGCGTGATCGTACGGTCGCGCCGCGGCGCAGCTTGCCCGCCAGCGAATCGACCATCTGCTGCATCACCCGTGGGATGCCGGCCATCACGTACACGTTGCCGATGTGGAAGCCCGGCAGTCCGAGCGGGTTGTCGATCAAGCCCCCACCGCGTGGAATGCGCGCCATGCGCATGCGCACCTGCATGATCTCAGGCGGCGCAGGCCGTCGCTCGATGAGAGCAGCGATCTCGGGGGACACCACGAGATCGACGCCGAAGACGGCGGCGATGCAGTCGGCGGTGATGTCATCATGCGTCGGGGCCAAACCCATATTTCTGGGATCCCGGATCAGGAACAACTCGGAAAAGAGCCAACCAGCGAATGCGGCC
>JANOJJ010000331.1:0-3953 GCA_031408155.1 Rubrivivax sp. | reverse complement strand
CGCGGTCAGCTCGATCAGTGCCGCTTCGTCCAGCCGGACGCGCAGTCGGGCAACGAGCTCGGCATCGACGCGGCGCGTGCTGTCGGTCATTGCCTCGGCGTACTCGAGTGCCAGCCGCTCGGTGTCGTCGAAGGCATCGCTGTCGCGCCAGCGCTCGACCGCCATCGCCTTGTCGACAGAGCCGTTGCGGTCGGCAGCCAGCGCTGCGTTGAGGTCGATGCAGAAGACGCAGTGATTGATCTGCGAGACGCGGATCTGCACCAGCGATCGCAACGCCGGCGGCAGCGGCGAGCCGCGCCGCTCCAGGGCCGCGTAGAACCCGCTCAGCGCGGCATACAGGGGCGGCACCTGAGCCCACACCATGGCGGGCTTGAGCAGCTGGCCGAAGCGCTTGCGCTGGCGCGCGAAGAAGGGCCGCAGGTACCAGCGCAGCGAGGATTCGGTGGGGTCGGTGAGATGCATGGCCCGATGCTGCCACTAGCCGGCCCGCTCGCGCAAAGTCGTGTCGACCAGCGCGTTGGCGGAACGTCAGTTCAAGCGCCGGACGGGTACTTGACCGAACAGCCGTACGGCCGCGTGCTGGCCAGCGTCACCGCCTTGCCGGCCAGCGATTCGGCCAGCGCCTGCTTGACGTGGTTGGTGGCGCCGGGGATGTCGGCCGGATTGGCGCTGGGCTTGCTGTCGATCGCGCCCACGTAGACCAGGGTGCCCGCCGGGTTGACGATGTACATGTGAGGCGTCGTACGTGCACCGTAGGCGCGGCCGACCGTGCCGTCCGGGTCCATCACGGTGGCGCTGGCGACGGCCTTGTGGCTCTTCATCCAGGCCGCCAGGTCAGCTGGTGACAGGTAGTCGGCATGGTCGCGCGCCGTCGTGTTGACGGCCAGCCAGACCACACCTTGTGTCGTGGCCGCCTTCTGCGTGGCCTGCATGTTGCCGGCGCCGTAGTGCTTCTGCACATAGGGGCAGCCCGGGTTCACCCATTCGAGCACCACGTGCTTGCCCTTGAAGTCGGACAGCGAGACGGTCTTGCCGCTCAGGTCGGTGGCACTAAAGGCCGGCGCCGGCTGGCCGACCGCAGCGCTGGCCAGGGCCGCGCTGGTGAAGGTGCCAAGCAGTGCAATCGCAATGCAGGATTTCATCAATGTCCTCCGCAGGGTCAATGCAAGGTGGCCAGGGCGTCCCTCACCTCGGCCACGCTGAGAATCTCGCTCAAAAGCAGCGGCAACGCAGCGCCAGGGGCATACAGGGCATAGACCGGCACGCCGCTGCGGCCCAGGCGGCTCAACTCGGCGCTGATGCGCGGGTCGCGGCGCGTCCAGTCGGCCCGCAGCAGCGCGACCTGGCGGGCCTTGAAGTCGGCCGTCACCGCGGGCTGCACCAGCGTCGTGCGCTTGTTGTACTGGCAGGTCACGCACCAGGCTGCGGTGAAATCGACGAACACCGGGCGGCCTTCGCGCAGGAGTTCAGCCACCTTCTCGGGGCTCCAGGGCTGCCACGCCTGGTCCTGCGCAGCGGCAGACGCCAACGAGGCTGCTTGCACCGTCTTGAAGGCCGGCACGGCCCAGACCAGCGCCGCCGCCAGCAGCAGCACCGACAACGCGCCGAAGCCGGCCCGCGCCCGTGCGCCCAAGGTCGGTGACCCCAGCGCCCAGGCCACGAAGGCCAGCGCCAGCAGCGCGCCCAGCAGCGCCGCCGCGCCGTCGATACTGGTTTGCTGACCCAGCACCCAGACCAGCCAGACAACGGTGGCGAACATCGGGAAGGCCATCAAGACCTTGAAGTGCGCCATCCACGCCCCGGGCCGCGGCAGCGCACGCGCCAGCGCCGGCCAGGCGCTGGCTGCCAGGTAGGGCAGCGCCATGCCCAAGCCCAGCGCAGCGAACACCGTCAACGCCTGGGCCGCCGGCAGCGTCATCGCGGCGCCGAGCGACGCACCCATGAAGGGCGCCGTGCAGGGCGAGGCCACGGCCACCGCGAGTACGCCGGTGAGCAGCGAATCGACCATCGGATGTTGCGCGCGCGCCGCCGACCAGCGCGCCGGCAGCACCGAACCGAACTCGAACAGCCCCGCCAGGTTGAGGCCGATCAGCGTGAACAGCGCGGCCAGCCCGGCCACGAACAGCGGGCTTTGGAGCTGGAAGCCCCAGCCGAGTTGTTCGCCCCCGGCGCGCAGCGCCAGCAGCAGCCCGGCCAGGGCCAAAAACGACAGCACCACGCCTGCCGTGTAGGCCAGACCGCCGGCCAGCAGGGCGCGGCGGTCTTGCGCGTGCGCGGCAAAGCCAAACACCTTGAGCGACAGCACCGGGAAGACGCAAGGCATTAGGTTGAGCAGTGCCCCGCCCACCAGCGCCAACAGCAGGCTGACCAGCAGAATGCTGCCGGCTGGCGCTGCTGGCGGCGTGGTGACGACGGCATCGCTCGGCGCAGGCAGCGGCGCGGGCGGCTTGCTGGCCGCCGGCCAGGGCGTGGTGACGGCCACCTGTACCTGCAGGCCGGCGGCCATGCCGTCACTGACCAGCACGGCCGGCATTGTGGCGGGGCTGTCGCTGCGGTGCGGATCGAGTGCCACGCGCGCGGTCCAGCGGCCGGCCGTCCATTCGACAGTCGGCTTGGCGGCGTTGTTGATGACGCCGGTGGTCTCGGGCAGGAAGTCGATCGAGCGGCCTTGCCACGCTGCGGGCAGGCCGGTGACTTCGACCACGATCTCGCTGCCTTCGACCTTGGCGCTGGCCGTGGCGCCGGCCACGGTTTGCGGCAGGGCCGCCTGCGCCGCGGCGAACAGCGCGGCATGGCCGACGCTGGCGGCCTGAACCGGCAGGTCGAGCGTGAACTCGCCGGACTCTGGGATGCACAGGTCCTTGCAGACCAGCCATTCAGCCTTGAGCTTGACCGCCAGCGTGCCGTTGGCAGGGATCTCGCTGACCGTGACCGGCACCGGCAGCAGCAGTTTGCCTTCGTAGCCGAAGTTCATCAGCGGGCCGATCGGCAGCTTGCGCGGCGTCGGCCACTGGATGTCGCCGGCCTGGGCCTGCGGCCGAAAGTCCCAGTTCAGCGTGGTCGGCAGGCCAGAGTCACCCGGGTTCTTCCAGTAGGTGTGCCACTGCGGCGCGTGTTCGATCAACAGGCCCAGCCACAAAGGCTTGCCGGGGCCCACGCCGTCAGGCGCATGGGCTACCAGTTCGGCTCGTACCTGGGGCGCCTTGGCGTTCTTGAGCGCGGCCTCGGCGTGCTTGAGCAGGACATCGGCGTTGGCGCCATCCTCCGGGAACACCGCGGCGCCGATCTTGGCGCTGACCCTGAACACCGCGTCCTCCAGCCGGAACGGGTGCTCCACGAAGGTCGCCAGCGTTCTGTCGACGAGCCGCGCGACCCCGCTCATGTCCCTCACCTCGGGCAGCACCAGGGCGAAATGGTCCGCACCGAGCCTCGCCACGAGGCTGGCGTCGCCGCCGTCGTGCGTGAGCCAGTCCGCCACCTGCCGGAGCAGCGCGTCGCCGGCCGCCTGGCCGAGGCTGTCGTTGATGCTCTTGAAGCGCTCCAGGTCGACCAGGAACACGGCCAGCTTGTGTCCGCCGCTTTGCGCGCGGCGCATGTGCTGCGCCACGCGCTCGAGAAACAGGGTGCGGTTGGCGAGGCCGGTCAGCGCGTCGTAGTAGGCGAGGTAGTCGAACTGTTCCTGCTTGCCGATGTTGTCGATCGCAAACGCGATGTCGCCCGCGAGTTCCGCCAGCAGCTTCAGCTCCTCGTCGTCGAAGAACCCGACTTCGCTCGAGTACAGGGCGAGTATGCCGACGACCTCGCCGGCGACCTGGGCTTCGCGCTGGATCACATCGAGAAGGAAGCGCGGCTCGACTACCTCGCCTACTACGACGTCTTGACGGGCCTGGCCAACCGGCGCCTGTTTCTCGAGCGGGTGGCGCAGTACATGCGCGGCGCCGCCGGCGACGCCC
>JANOJJ010000305.1:0-6448 GCA_031408155.1 Rubrivivax sp. | reverse complement strand
CTGGGGACGCTCCGCTCAATGCGCTTGCGCCGGGCGCCGTGATTGCGCTCGGGGCCGTCGGGGTTGCGGTGACCGTAATCGCGGCGCGCCGTCGACCGGACCTTGCGGCCAGCGCCGGCGCCGGCGTCGCGTTCGGATGGGCGCTGAGCACGAACCTGGTCCCGGCGGGCCCGCTGCTGGAGCTGTCCACGGCGTGGATTCACCACTCGCTGGCAGTGACGGGGTTCAGCGGGTTCGTCGTGTGCCAACTCGGCTTCGGGCACGTCCACCGCAGCCTTGTCCAGCACGCTGGCGCTGCGAATCGCGTCCACGGCAAAGCTGCGCAAGCCGCGTGCGCGGTGGCACCAGGCGTCCAGATACCAGTTGTCGCGGTAGTGAATGAGTCGTTGCGGTGAGACATCGCGCTCTTGCGTCAGGTCACGCCCGCGACCGTGGTAGTTGATGTGCAGCCGCTTGCGCCGCAGCAGCGCCGAGCCCACCGCCTGAAAGTGGGGCAGATGCACCTTGCGCGCGCCGACGGTCTGCACGCGGATGCGCCGGGCCACCTCGGCGCTTGCGGTCGCGCCGCTGCCCAGCATCTGGCCCAGCCGTGCCTTGAGCGGCTCGATGTGCGGGCCGAGCAGCCCACCGGTATCCAGGTGCTCCAGCAGGTGCTGCATGGTCAGTAGGGCATGAACCTCAGCAGCCGCAAGCCACAGGCCAGGCAGTTCGTACTGCGCGCCCGGCAGCGGCGACGCGGGGTCCAGTCGCCAGCCCAGGTGTTCGCGGTCCCACGCGACGGGGACGTTCATCCGGTGGCGCAGGTACGCGATGTCGCGCTTCAGCGTGGCTGGTGAGACACCCAGTTGCTCAAGCAGGGCGGCCGGGCGTGTGCAGCGACCCGAATCCAGCAGGTTCTTGATCTTGTACAAACGCTCGGTCTGCGACACGGTGGCCTCCCTGCGACCGCTGCGTTTCTGTGCATGCTAGTCAGCGTGGTGACAAACGACATCGGGCGCACCACCGACTCGCGAGCGCGTGACGCCGGCCTGCAGCGTGCTCGTGGGAGGATAAGTCGTTCAAACGCACTTTTTCGTGGCGCTGGGGCGGCGATTGGGTCGCCAGGCCCGTCGGTCGAGGCACTGATGGCGGTCTTTGCGCTCGACGGTGGCCAGCCGGGTGCCGATGAACCCGGCCAAGCACGTACATCAGAGTGTTGAATCACGGGTTCGCCCGGACGATTTGGCCCCGTTGCCTGCGTCCTGAGAACGCGGCCCACCGATGCTTTGCCGCGCATCGGCTCCCGTGCCGGCTCGGACGCCTACGCACCAGCCGGCTTGAGCGCGACGACCCGGGGCTTGATCTTGTCGAATGCGCTGCGCGAGAGGATGCGCCGGCTCACCATTTCGTCGGGCGTTCGGTAGGGCCGGCCCCTGACGATGGCACTGGCGCGCTCGGCTGTGATGCCTTCGAGCTGAAGCAGCGTGTCGAGGTCGGCATTGTTGAGGTCCACCAGGGCGACCCTGGCTGGCCTGGACGCCGCGGCGGCGGCACTCGGCGCTGCCACCACCGCACTGGCTGCGCCGCGCGGCGCGGCGCCGGCACTACTTGCCGCGCCGCGCGGCGCAGCCAGCGCTGCAGACACCGCCAGCAGGCACGACAGACCGCTGAGCAGGGCGGTGCAACGGGCATTCGTCATCGCGATCTCCGCAGCCGCGCGTTCAGCGCGACCAGGTGCAGTCGGGGTTGCTGGGCCGGCAGTCCTTGCTCAGCCGCAGCGTCGTGCCGTAGCGCGCACCGCCCGCGGCGCTGATCGCCAGCGCAGGGTCGGCGTCGTTGACGAACATGCCGTCACGGTAGGTCCAGGTGCATTCGCGCAGCTCGCGCCGGCAGCCCGCGGCCAGCACGAGTGGCGCGCCGTCGCGCAGTGCAGCGGGCTTGATGACGAGCTTGGCATCGCGGTCGCTGTAGATCAGCCCGCCACGGTAGGTCCAGTTGCAGTCGTCGTTGGTGCTGCGGCAGGCGTTGTGCAAGCGCAATGTCGCACCGGCAGACGCCCCGCCCCAGGCGTTGATCGCCAGCGAACGGTCGCGATTGCTGATCAACATGCCGCCGCCGGCCCAGGCGCCGATGCTGGCAGCAGCCAGCGCTGCGGCGCAGGTTGTTACCAGCGCGGCGCGCACGGTGGTCTTCATGGGTCGCTCCTCGAGGGGCACGGCAGGTTGATCGTCACGGCAGGCACACCCGGCGCGCAGGGTCGATGCCGCGCGGCCATTCTTCAGGCCGGATCTCGCGGCCGACGATGCTGCAGGCGCGCTGCGACCAGTGCTGCAGGTCGACGTCCCACAGCACCACCCGCCGGTCCGCGCCGGCCGAGGCCACCGTGCGCCCGTCGGCGCGCACGCTGACACTCCAGACCACGCCCTCATGTCCGGCGAAGGGCTGACCGATGGCGCTGCGGGTGGCGACGTCCCACAGGCGCAGGTCACCGTCGCCGCCCGAGACCAGCCAGCGCCCGGCAGGGTCGAACGCAACGGTGTTGACCTCGGCATGGTTGAGGTCATTGCCCTGTGCGGCTCCGCTGCCCGGGTCCCAGAACCGGATCCGCCCGTCGGCGCTGCCGGTCACCAGCCGCTGCCCGTCCGGGCTGAAGGCCAGCGTGCTGACCGCGGCCTCGAGCCGGATCGGGTTGCCCCGCGCTTGCCCGCTGGCGACGTCCCAGACGATCACCGACTTGTCCCGGCTGGCACTGGCCAGGCTGAGCCCGTCCGGGCTGAAGGCGACGACGGTGACCTCGTCGGCGTGGCGTCGGGCCAGCTTGCGCGGCTGGCGTCGGGCCACGTCCCACAGCACGACGGCGCTGTCGCGGCCGGCAGACGCCAGCCACCGGCCATCCGGGCTGAAGGCCAGCGTCGATACCCGCGCCTCGTGCGAGCGCAGGGCTGGCCCGACGGCCTCGCCGCTGGCCACATCCCACAGCCTGACGGTCTGATCCTCACCGCCGGAAGCGAGCAGCTTGCCGTCGGGACTGAACGTCACCGCCATCAGCTCGCGGTCGTGACCGCCCAGCCGCGAAGGACGCACGCGGCCGCGCGCCACGTCCCACAGCCAGACAAAGGAATCCTCGCTGGCCAGCGCGAGCAGGGTGCCGTCCGGGCTGAAGGCCACGGCCGCCGAAGCGTCCAGCCCGGGGGTGAACACACCATGCCGCACCGACTGCGGCGACAGGTCCCACAGCATCACCGCGCCGTCTGCGCTGCCCGACGCCAGCGCCTGTCCATCGGGGCTGAAGGTCAGCTGATCCACCTGCGCCTGGTGGCCGCGCAGTCGCTGCCGCAGCGGCGTGGCCTCGTCGGCGTCCCACAGCACGACCATGCCGGCTTCGCCGCCCGAGGCCAGGGTGTGGCCGCCGGGGCTGAAGACCAGGCTGGTCACCCGGCCGCTGTGGCCGCGCTCGGCGCGGCCGGCGGTCACGCCGGAGGTCAGGCTCCAGATCGTCACGCCGCCGTCGACGTCGCCGACTGCCAACTGCTGCCCCTCGGGGTCGAACGCGAGGCGCTCGATCGACGCCGGCTGGGCCGCCAGCCGATGCAGCGGCTGGCCGCGCGCCAGGTCCCAGACCACCAGCGTCCGGTCGAAGCCGGCGCTGGCCAAACGGGTGCCGTCGGGGCTGAACGCGAGTTCGCGCACGCCGACCGCATGCACCTTCAGCGTCCGTGCGGTGGTGCGGCCCGAGGCCAGGTCCCACAGCAGCACGCCGTGGCCGGTCTGCGCCGCCGCCAGCCAGCGCCCGCCAGGTGCAAGGGCCAGGCGCGTGGTTTCCCTGGCCGCACCGCGCAGGACCTTCAGCAGCCGACCGCTGCGCAAGTCCCACAGGCGCACGTCGGAGCCCGCATCGGCGGCCGCCAGCCAACCGGACTGCGCGTCCAGCGCCGACACCACGCTCGGCGGCGACGTGGTCGCCGAGGCCGCGAACTCAGGCACGTGCAAGCCGTCGAGCGCTGGCTGCAGCGTGCTCGGCGCCAGCCGCACCAGGGCCCGGCCCTCGCGGTCGGGTGCGGCCAGCAACGACGAGTCGGGTGCCAGGGTGGCCGGCGTGTCGCGTTGCGGTGCAAGCGCGCGGTCCAGCGTCTCGATCAGGTCACCTTGGGCAGCGCCCCAGATCGCCAGCCCGCCGTCGCGGGCGGCCGACAGCAGGCGCTGGCCGTCGGCGCTGAAGGCCAGCGAGGTGACGGCCTCGGTGTGCGCGCGGCGCATCCAGCGCGGAGCACCGAGCAGCAGCTTGCGCATGATCTCCTGCGCTTCCTCGGCTGCCGGGCTGACCTGCAGTGCGGCCGCGCCCAGCAGCAGTGCGCTGTCCGGCCGCGGCAGGCCGAGCAACTGATTGGCCTCGAGCGCCAGCCGCCGCGACTCTGCGCGCTGCTCCACCTCACGCTTGGTCTGGCCCAAGGTCTGCACGATCTGCAGGACCTCCTGGCGCGACTTCTCGGCGTCGCGGGCGGCCTGCACGCTGTGTCCGAGCAGCACCGCCATCACGATGGCCGAGGCCACGCTGCCCACCAGCAAGGCCGCCCACAGCCGGCGCCGCACACGTTGTGCACGCTCGCGCTCGAACTGCTCGCGCAGGTGTTCCGCCCGACTCTTGTCCAGGTAGGCCATCGCCGGCTCGAAACTGCCGCCGTAAAGGTCGGCCCATGCTGCATGCGGCGCGCTGCGCTGGCGCCAGTCGAGCGCAAACTGCAAGGCAGGGTCGCGCAACAGTGCTTCCTTGTCGGCAGCGTGCAGCACGGCAGCGTCGACGATGCGGCGATAGGACTGCGCCGACAAGGCCTCGTCATGGGCCCAGTCGCGCAGGCGACCCCAGCCGCGGATCAGGCTTTCGTGCGAAATGTCGATCACCGCAGTGGCGGCCAGTTCCTTCTGCGGCCCGGGCAGCACAAAGGCGGTGTCGGACCGGCGATAGCGTTCGACCACAGCGGCCACGTCCTTTTCGTCGGCCGCGGTCACCGCGCACAGCTGCTGCATCGGCATCGGCCGCCGGTCCTCGCCGCCACCGCCGGTCAGGCGCTCGGTCAGTGCGCGAAAGACGCGTTCGACCACCGGTTCCAGCCCGGGCAGGGAATCAAGCGCCTCGTCGGCGTGTTTGGACAGCGCCTGCCTGGCGCCGCCGGCGGCGTCGTAGTCCTGCAGGTCGAGGTCACGGCTGCCGTTGCAGTCCTTGGCCCAGCGTTGCCAGGTGTAGCTCAGCGCATGCTGCATCACCGGCAGGTCGTCGTAGTCGTCGCTGACGTCGTTGAGCACGCGTTGCACCAGGCGTGGCGCAACGCGGAACCCGCGCCGCTCGACCGGGCCGGTGATGGCCTGCTTGCGCTGCTCGCGAGTCAGTCGCGGCACCAGGAACTGGCCGCGGCTCACCGCCTCGGGCAGGTCGCGAAAATCGGCGCACTGGCCCAGCTTGTTGGAGCGCAGCGTCAGGATCACGTTGACCGGCGACGAGGTGTCGATCGCCGCGTGCAGCAACAGCTTGACGAAGGCGGCAGCCTCGTCGGCATCGATCAGTCGGCGGTAGCGAAAGATCTCCTCGAACTGGTCCACCACCACCAGCAGGCGCACCTGCGACGGCAGCCGCGCGGTGCGCACGGCCTCCGACAGCCCGAACCCCCCCAGCCGCAGCCGACCGGCCAACGCGTCGCCGCGCGCGGCATCGGGGCTGGCGTCGGGCGCCAACGCGCGCGCCAGCGGTTGCGCCAGGTTGTCCACCGGCGCGCTGCCCGGGCGCATGACCACCGGCCGCCATTGGGTGGCGCTGTCGGCCTGGCCGCGCACGGCCAACACATGCAGCAAGCCGGCCAGGACGAGCGAGGACTTGCCACACCCGGAATCGCCGGCGACCGCAATCAGCGGCGTGTGCTCGAGCTTTTCGGCCAGGTCTTCGATCTGCCGATCGCGGCCGAAGAAGACGTCCGACTCGCCGGGGTCGAAAGCGCGCAGGCCCGGGAATGGGTTGCGCGCCAGCAACTCGTCGAGCGTGGCCATGGATCAGCTCAGCGACTGGGCCAGGAAGGCCTGCAGGCTGGATTCGATGCCGTCCGCGCCGGCATCGACGACGGTGGCGTCGGGGCTGCGGAAGACGAGCTTGTCGGCGCTGCGCTCGCCCGCCAACACCACCACCAGGCGGTCACGTCCGAGGTGCCCCTTCAAACCCGGCAGCCGCATCACGTCGTCCAGCCATTCCTGCGGCTGGCCAGCCCAGACGAGCACGGCGTGCCGGCATTCGGCCAGGGTCCGTGCCAGGCGCTGAGCGTCCTTGGGTGCGGTGCCGACGAACTTGACCGGACGCACCGCCACACCCAGCCGGTCGCACAGCACCGCACGCAGCGCGGCGTCGGCACCGACGTCGGACTCGTCGATCAGCAGCGCGACCTCCTTGGGCAGTGTTGCGACCGCAGCGACCCCGACCGTGGCGAGC
>JANOJJ010000240.1:0-4166 GCA_031408155.1 Rubrivivax sp. | reverse complement strand
CGAGCACCATCTTCTGCGACGCGATGGCGCGCGGCGAGTTGGTGGTGACTTCCATGCCCGCGGTCGGGTAGCGGCAGCAGGACGGCGCGAGGGCGCGCTCGCCCTTGATCTCGACCACGCAGGCGCGGCAGTTGCCGTCGGAGCGCTGGTTGCCGCCGTGGCAAAGGTGCGGGATCGTCACGCCGTGCTTCTTCGCCGTCTCGATGATCTTCTCGTCGGGGCGGCCGATCACCGTCTCGCCGTTGAGCTTGAACTCGATCGGCATCATCGCCAGCTGCTGCGACTTGAGCGCCCGCTCGCTGTCGGTCGTGACCTTCATGCCGGCGCTGGGTGCGCGGCAGCACGACGGTGCCAGCACGCGTTCGCCACCGATCTCGACCACGCAGGCGCGGCAGTTGCCGACCGCATCGAGCCCCGGCTCGTAGCACAGGTGCGGGATCTCGACGCCTTCGCGGCGGGCGATCTCGAGCAGGTTCTCGTTGCTGCGGCCCTCGACCTCGCGGCCGTTGAGCTCGAAGCGCACGACCGGCGCATTCAGCAGCGCCGTTTGCCTGCGGGTGACGGCGTTCATCGCGGCTCCTTCAAACCCAGCTCGTGCGGGAAATACCTGACCACGCAGTCGACCGGGTTCGGCGCCGCCTGGCCGAGGCCGCAAATCGACGCGTCGCGCATCACCGCCGACAGGTCTTGCAGCAGCGGCAGGTCCCAGCTCGGCTGTTCGATCAGTGCCGACGCCTTGGCCGTGCCGTTGCGGCAGGGCGTGCACTGGCCGCAGGACTCGTGCTGGAAGAAGCGCATCAGGTTGCGCGCGGCGTCGACCGCGCGGTCCTGGTCCGACAGCACGATCACCGCCGCCGAACCGATGAAGCAGCCGTGCGGCTGCAGGGTGTCGAAGTCGAGCGGGATGTCGCCCATCGCCGCTGGCAGGATGCCGCCCGACGCGCCGCCGGGCAGGTAGGCATAGAAGGCGTGGCCGTCGCTCATGCCGCCGCAATACTCGTCGATCAGCTCGTGCATCGTGATGCCGGCCGGCGCCAGCTTGACGCCGGGCTGCTTGACCCGCCCCGAGACCGAGAACGAGCGCAGGCCCTTGCGGCCGTGGCGGCCCTGCGCGGCGAACCAGTCACCGCCCTTTTCGACGATCTCGCGCACCCAGTACAGGGTCTCGAAGTTGTGCTCCAGCGTCGGCCGGCCGAACAGCCCGACCTGCGCGACATAGGGCGGCCGCAGTCGCGGCATGCCGCGCTTGCCTTCGATCGACTCGATCATGGCCGACTCTTCGCCGCAGATGTAGGCGCCCGCGCCGCGGCGCAGGATGATTTCGGGCAGGCCGGGGTAGGGCGGATCGGCGCGCAGCCGGGCCAGTTCTGCCTCCAGCATCGTGCGGCAGCCGTGGTATTCGTCGCGCAGATAGATGTAGATGCGCGAGATGCCCACCGCCCAGGCGGCGATCAGCATGCCTTCGACAAAGCGGTGCGGGTCGCGCTCGAGGTAGACCCGGTCCTTGAAGGTGCCGGGTTCGCCTTCGTCGATGTTCACCGCCATCAGCCGTGGCGCGGCCTCGCCTCGCACGATGCGCCACTTGCGGCCGGCCGGAAATCCCGCACCGCCAAGCCCGCGCAGGCCCGAGTCTTCCATCGTGCGGATCACCGACTCGACCTCGAGTTCGCCCGCGATGCATTGCTTGAGCAAGCGGTAGCCGCCTTGCGCCTGGTAGGCGGCGTGGTCGACGAAGCCCTCGGGCCGGTGCGTGATCTGACCGGCGTTGACCCGGGCCTCGACCGTTTCGCAGGTTGCGTAGGCCACCGGATGCTGTCCGACAACCACCGCGGGCGCCTGCTCGCAGCGGCCGAGGCAGGGGGCGGGCAGTACACGGACCTCGCAGCCAAGGATCGCCGGCAGTCGCGCCAGCAGCTCGCTCGCACCTGCCATCTCGCACGACAGGCTGTCACAGACGCGAACGGTCAGCCCGGGCGGTGGTGTGTCGCCTTCCTTGACCACGTCGAAGTGGTGGTAGAAGGTGGCGACTTCGAAGACCTCGGTCATCGCCAGCCCCATCTCGCGCGCCAGCGCGGCCAGGTGACGTGCGCTCAGGTGGCCGAAGTGGTCCTGCAGCCGGTGCAGATGTTCGATCAGCAGGTCGCGCTCGCGCGCACAGCACCCCAGCAGTTGGCGGACCTCGTCCAAGGCGAGCGGATCGACGACACGCCCCTTGGGCGCTTCACGCTTGCGCTGCCGGCTGGCCGGCTGCGCCACGATGGGGATGGTTCTGGCGTTCATCTGCTCTCACTTCTTGTGCCGGCGGTGCGCTCGTCGCCGCCACCGCCGGACGTTCAGACCGCACCTGCGGCGCGCAGCGCCATCACCTCGTCGGTGCCGAAGCCCAACTGTGCCAGTACTTCGTCGGTGTGCTCGCCGAGCAGCGGTGAGCGGGTGACCTCGGTCGGGCTGTCGCTCATCTTGATCGGGTTGCCCACCGTCAGGTAAGTGCCGCGCGTCGGATGCTCGACCTCGACCACCGTGCCGCTGGCACGCAGCGCAGGCTCGGCGGCGATCTCCTTCATCGACAGGATCGGACCGCAGGGGATGTCGACCTGGTTGAGGATCTCCATCGCCTCGAACTTGCCCTTGGTCATCGTCCACTGCTCGATGCGGGCGAAGATCGGTTTCAGGTGCAGCAGCCGTGCCTGCGGCGTGGCATAGGCTTCGTCGTCGACGACCCAATCGGGTTCGCCGATGACCTTGCAAATCGCCGGCCAGACCGCGCCCTGGGTGATGAAGTAGATGTAGGCGTTGGGATCGGTCTGCCAACCCTTGCAGCGCAGGATGGCGCCGGGCTGCCCGCCGCCGGATGCGTTGCCGGCACGCGGCACCGCGTCGCCGAACTTGCGATCCGGGTACTGCGGGTACTCGTGCATGGTGTGGGTGCGATCCAGTCGCTGCTGGTCACGCAGCTTGACGCGGCACAGGTTGAGCACCGCGTCCTGCATCGGCGCCAGCACCTTTTGCCCGCGCCCGCTGTGGGTGCGCTGGTACAAGGCGGCGACGATGCCCAGCGCCAGGTGCACGCCGGTGCCGCTGTCGCCGATCTGCGCCCCGGTGACCATCGGCGGGCCGTCGTCGAAGCCGGTGGTCGAGGCCGAGCCGCCGGCGCACTGCGCGACGTTTTCGTAGACCTTGCAGTGCTCGTAGGGGCCCGGGCCGAAGCCCTTGACCGAAGCCACGATCATGCGCGGGTTGAGCTGCTGGATGTGGGCCCAGGTGATGCCCATGCGATCGAGCGCACCGGGCGCAAAGTTCTCGACCAGCACGTCGCAGGTCTTGATCAGGCGGTCGAGCACCTCCCTGCCGCGCGGGTTCTTGGTATCGATCGTGATCGAGCGCTTGTTGTGGTTGAGCATCGTGAAGTACAGGCTGTCGACACCCGGGATATCGCGCAGCTGGCCCCGCGTGGCGTCGCCTTCGCCGGGTCGCTCGACCTTGATCACGTCGGCCCCGAACCAGGCCAGCAGCTGGGTGCAGGTCGGACCCGACTGCACGTGCGTGAAGTCGAGGATGCGAACGCCGTCGAGCGCCTTGCTCATCGATCAACTCCTGGTCTGGCTGTCTCGGTCGCGCCACCGGGCCAGGCTGGTCGGGGTGGCACGCAGGGCTCACGCCGCTGGCGGCAAGGTCGCCTCGAGCTCGGCGATGCGTTTGCGCAGTGCGCGCTCGTCGGTGAAGCGTTGGCTCTCGTCACGCACGACGGCGGCGATGGCCGAGACCTTTCCGTCGGCACCGTGCAGCATGGCCACCGTGAAGGCGATCGACAACTGCCGCCCCTGCTTGTCCACGGCCGGCACGCGCAGCAGGTCATGGCCGTACTTGGTGATGCCGGTCTGCATGGTCTTGTGATAACCGTCCCAGTGCCGCTGGCGCAGCCGCTCGGGGATGATCATGTCCATCGTCTGCCCGAGGGCCTCGGCGGTGAGGGAGTCATCGATCGGGCCGCGGGCCACCACGTGGCCGTGGCGCAACATCATCACGTGGGTCATCCCCGTCGGGACCTCGTCGAGATGATGGGTGACCAACACCAGTGGTGCAGCGTCGGCGTTGCCGGTCAGTTCGGCGAGTGCGGCGACCAACTGCTCACGACCGCCGAGGTCGAGGCGGGCACTCGGCTCGTC
>JANOJJ010000317.1:0-3208 GCA_031408155.1 Rubrivivax sp. | reverse complement strand
GTTCAGCGGCGAGAACTTCGGCAAGCTGGTGCTGCAGGTGGCCACGGGCTGAACCGACGCGCCCGAGGCCATGTCGCCCGACGCGCTGGCCATCCTCGAGCAGCTGCGCAGCGTGACCGCAGAGCGCCAGTTGCAGGCCGCCGACCCGGCCCTGGGCCGCCTGGTACAGGCGGTCAAGGCCTACCAGCATCGGCGTTTCGAGCGCAGCTACGGCGATCTGCTGCGGGACCCGAGCAGCCGCGACGCCGCGCTGTTCTTTCTGACCGACCTGTACGGGGCGCAGGATTTCAGCGCCCGCGACGCGCAGTTTGCCCGCATCGTTTCCCCGCTCGATCGTCTGTTCCCCGGCGAGATCGTGCGCACCGTGCGTGACCTGGCCGAACTGCACGCATTGTCGGAGTCTCTGGACCGCCGCCTCGCGCAGGCGCTGCGCGGCCCCTTGCCCGATGCCGGCAGCTACCTCGCCGCGTGGTGCGCCGTCGGCGACCCGGCGCTGCGCGAACGGCAGATCCAGCTGATGCTCGGCGTGGGCAAGGCGCTGGTGGGCTACACGCGCAACCCCTGGCTGCGCCACAGCCTGCGCCTGATGCGCACGCCGGCTCGGGCGGCCGGACTCGGCTCGCTGCACGACTTTCTCGAACGCGGCTTCGACACCTTTGCCGGATTGCAGCGGCCGCAGCTCTTTCTCGACACGCTGGCCGAGCGCGAACGGGCCCTGGCCGCGCTGCTGTTCAGCCGCCCCGCGCTGCCGCCGGCGGTGTTGCCGTCATGACCGGTGGTCGAGCCGCTTCAGGGTTTCGGCCCAGGGCGCAGCGTGTTCGACCATGTGCACGTGGGCCACGCCGGGCAGGTGGCGGTTGTCGGCGCCGGGCAGCATGGCCGTGCTGGCCGGGCAGACGATGTTGTCGCAGTGGCTGTAAAAGCAGGTGAAGGCGCTCGCGTCGACTGCGCCATGCTGCGCCTCCAAAGTCCGCAGGGCGATCAGCCAGGGCCCCGCCAGCCGCATCTGCGTCGCGTTGCGCACGAAGGCCCAGCGCGCCAGCCAGGTGCCGTGATGCGGCGTGCCCATTGTGATGACGTGGTGCACGCGCGCCAGCTGGCCGCCTTGTGCGCGCCAGCGCCGCACTGCCAACCCGCCCATGCTGTGCGCCACGACCAGCGGCGGCATGCCGGTGCAGGCCTGCAAGCGAGCCACGCCGTCCTCGATGCGGGCACCGTAGTCGTCGATCGAACCGAACACCGGCTCCAGATTCAGCGCGACGAAAGGCACGCGCAGCGCCGTCAGCCGCTGCAGCCAGGGGTTCCACAGGCCCCGGTTGCAGACGAAGCCGTGCACCAGCAGCACGCCGCGCCGACCCTGCGCGTTGCTGGGCAGTTGGTCGGGCCAGCGCCGGCTGCGAAAGGGCTGCTGCCACAGGAAGACCCGCGGCGCAGCCAGGCATTCAGCCCACCAGGCGTGCAGCCGCTGCAAGGGCGTGGCTGGTGGCGCGGGATCGCTGCGATTGACCCTGGCCACCAGCACGAACTCGACACCGAGCACCACCGCGTGCCCGCCGGCCAGCCCCAGCAGGCCCAGCGCCGCGGCCAGCCAGCGCCCCGCGGGCAGGGTGGCCGACAGCCATACCGCCGCCAGCGCGAGCAGGGTAAAGGCGATGCAGGTCTGCAGGCGGGCAAGCATGGGTCGGCACTGTCGAAGCGAGCGCAAGCTGCAGTGTGGCAGCGTCGGGACGGGTGTCGGTGCACGTGCAGGTGCTTGCGCGGGCTGCAAGAAGCAGGCACGCTGCCCGACCCCGTTCGATCATGACCCCGGAGAACGCCTCTATGCACGCGAGCACGACGCCAGCATTGAACCGCCGCCAACTGATGGCCTGCGTGGCGGCGCTGGCCGTTCCGGCCCAGGCTCAAGCCTTCGACCACGGACATGCCGCATGGACTGCTCAGTTGAAGAAGCATGTGGTCGTGCTGCGCAACGGCCAGGCCTCGCAGGTTCGCTACGCCGGCTTTGCCGCCGACCGTGCGCTGCTCAAGGCCTATCTGGACGCCCTGTCAGCGGTCGGTGTCACCGCCTTCGCGTCATTCACCAAAGCGCAGCAGATGGCCTTCCTGATCAACGCCTACAACGCCTTCACGGTCGAGTTGATCCTCACGCGCTGGCCCAAGCTGGAGTCGATCAAGGACCTGGGCAGCCTGCTGTCCAGCCCCTGGAAGCCCAAGTGGGTCCATCTGCTGGGCGACAAGCTTTCGCTGGACGACATCGAACACGGCAACCTTCGCGTGCGCGGCCGCTACGACGACCCGCGCATCCACTTTGCGCTGAACTGCGCGTCGATCGGTTGCCCGATGCTGCGTGAAGAGGCCTTCGTGCCCGAACGCCTGGAGACCCAGCTCGATGAGCAGGCACTGCGCTTCCTGTCAGACCGCACGCGCAACCGCCTGGGCAAGGACAAGCTCGAGCTGTCGAAGATTTTCGACTGGTACGGCGAAGACTTCCGCCTCGGCCACCGCGCCATCGCCAGTCTGCCGGGTTTCATGGCACGTTACGCCGACCAACTGGCCGACGCGCCGGCCGACCGCGAACGCGTCAAGTCGATGAAGGTCGAGATCACCTTCATCGACTACGACTGGAAGCTCAATGACGCGCGCTGAATCCGCTCAGAAGTGGATGCCCTTCATCATCTGCGCCATCGCCATCGCCTCGGGTGACAGGGTCGGCTTCGGCGCCTTGTCGCCCTTGGCCGCGGCGCTGTCGGGAAACATGCGGAAGGTGGTGTTCATGATGATCTGCGTCACCCGCGGCGCCAGCGTGTGCAGCACGGCACCGAAGATGCCCAGCCGGGTGGCCACGCGCACCGGCTTGTCGATGCAGGCCTGCACGATCATGTCGGCAGCCTGTTCGGGTTTGAGCAGCGGCATGCTGTCGTAGATCTTGGTCGGCGCCGTCATCGGCGTGCGCACCAGCGGCATGTTGACGGTGGTGAAGGTGATGCCCTGATCGGCGAATTCGCTGCTGGCGCAGCGCGTCCAGGCATCCAGCGCCGCCTTGCTGGCCACGTAGGCCGAGAAGCGCGGTGCGCTGACGAGCACGCTGATCGAACTCAGGTTCACCACGTGGCCCTTCTTCTTGGCCACCATGCCGGGCAGCAGGCCCATCGTGATGCGCAAGGCGCCGAAATAGTTGAGCTGCATCGTGCGCTCGAAATCGTGGAAG
>JANOJJ010000154.1:0-9184 GCA_031408155.1 Rubrivivax sp. | reverse complement strand
AGGTACACGCCCTTGTCGCGCGCCTGCCGGCGCAGCGTATCGAGATGGGTCACCGCTCGCCGTCATGCCGTGGACGCTGCGCGCCTGGCCGCCACTATTGTGGCAGGTCAGGGATCCGGCTCCCGCGCAGTTCCATCACCTCAGCACCCAGGTCATGAGCCAGGGCGGCAAACGCGATCGCGTGGCCGGGCAGACCATATGGGCCGGAATCCTCTGTGGTGGCGAGGCCGGCATGGCCTGGGACTGGGTCGAGATCGCCGACGGTATCGTAGCCATGGCCGACCCGATGTCGGTGGTGACCAACCTGCGCATCGTCGGCGACGAAGGCGAGGTGCTTACCGCGCAGGAAGCAGCCCGCTTTCTCAACGGGATCGTGCACGCGCTGCCGTGGCAGGACGAGGTCGGCCGCGCGCTGGCCACCTGCCACTGACGGCTTGGAAGTCCGCGCTCATCACTGCAGTGCGCTGCGCCGCAAGGTGCGCGCCACGAACGCTACGCACAGGACGGCCAACGCCGCACACACCAGCAGCGGCACGGCGAGGTCGACCGCGCTGATCGGGCCACCCTTGAGCACACGCCCCATCAACGTGACTTGCGCCAGTGCCGGCAGCCACAAATGCCAGGGCGATTCGCCGTCCTGGTTGAATACCGTGATCAGCGGCAACAGCGACACCGCCAGTACCAGCACGGTGGCATTGGCCTGCGCCTCCTTGAAGGAGCGACAGCGGATGGCGATCGCCATCAGCAGCCCCGACAGCGCGCCGGCCAGCGGCAGCAGCAGCGCGATGAAGAGCAGTGCCTCGCGCGGGCCGAAGCGAAACATCGCAGCCAGTGACTCGCTGCGCAGCAGCCATTGCCCGGGCAGGAAGCTCAGGCAACTGAGCACTGCGATCAACATGCCGACTGCGGCCACGGCCGCCCATTTGCCCAGCACCAGCGCTTCGCGCGCGGTCGGGTTCATCAGCAAGGGCTCGAGCGAGCCGCGTTCGCGTTCGCCGGCCGTGCTGTCCAGCGCGGCGTTGAGCGCGCCGTAGAGCACTGCCATCAGCACGAAGAAGGGCACGATCGCGGTCAGTTGCGCGGCCCGCGTAGCGGGGTCGGCCAGATCGCGCTCTTCGAGCTGTATCGTCTCGAGCAGTGCCGGCGCAACGCCGCGCACGGCCAAGCGCAAGGTCGCCTGCTCGTGGTTGAAGCCGCGCAACAACAGCATCACGCGGCCCAGCGCCGACTGCGCGCGCTTGTTGCCGCTGCTGCTCACCACCTCGACCAGGGGCGCGCGTGCCGCGGCCAACTCGGCTTCGAAGTCGGCACCGATCACGATCACGGGGTCTGCGAGCTTGCTGTCCTCGAGTTGGCGCTCGTGGTCGGCCGGGGCGGTATTGATGCTGTAGGTCTGGCGTTCGAGGTAGTTGCGCAGCGTGGGCGCGTGCTCGATACCCTGCACCACCACCTGGCGCGCAAGGGCACGCGTTTCGATGTCGGACACCAGGCTCGACAGCAGCACCAGCACCAGCGGACCCATCGCCACCGAACTGAGCAGCACCGTCAGCAAGGTGCGCCGGTCGCGCAGCGCATCCAGCAGCTCCTTGCGAAACACGACCCAGGCACCGTTCATGCCGCGTTGCGAGCTTGGTCGAAGGCCAACGACACGAAGGCCTGCTCGAAGTCGCTGGTGCCGCAGCGTTCGCATAGTTCGGCCACGCTGCCGGCGGCCACGGTGCGGCCCCCGGCCATCACCACCACGTGGTCGCACAACCGTTCCACCTCCTGCATGATGTGGGTTGAAAAGACGATGCACTTGCCCTGCTCGTCGCGCAGGCGACGCAGCGCCTCACGCAGCGAGCGCGTGGTCATCACATCGAGCCCGTTGGTCGGCTCGTCGAGGATGATGTTCGGCGGATCGTGCACCAGCGCACGGGCGAGCGCGGTCTTCATGCGCTCGCCCTGACTGAATCCCTCGGTGCGGCGGTCGAGCAGGGGCCGCATCTCCAGCGTGTCGGCCAGTGCCTCCGCGCGAGCCTGCGCCGACGCCTCGGACATGCCGTGCAGACGACCGTAATAGACGATGTTCTCGCGTGCGCTCAGGCGCGGGTACAGCCCGCGCGCGTCGCTCAGCACACCCAGCCGCGCGAGCGCAGCCGATGGCTGCGCCGCGACCTCGATTCCGTCGACCAGTGCGCGCCCCGCATCGGGCGCCAGCAGTGCGGCCACCATGCGCAAGGTGGTGGTCTTGCCGGCACCGTTGCTGCCCAGCAGACCGGTGATGCAGCCGTCGGCCGCGCCGAAACTGGCGTCGGCCACGGCCTGCACGACGCGGGCCCGGCGCCAGTGGCCCTGCACGAAACGTCGCTGCAGGCCTTCGACGTCGATCATCGCGCGGCCAGCGGCGCCGGCGCGCGGAACAGCGGCGGACGCGGCAGGCCCTGCACGCAGCTGGCGTCCAGCGCCAGCGCCGCCTCCTCGTCGGCGCTGTCGACGAAGCGGTAGACCAAGTCACGCAGGCAGCCCAGTCCCATCACGCCGTGGCCGGCATTGGGTACCTCCACATGACGTGCGCGCGCACCAAGCGCCTGCGCCACGCGCTGGCTATGGCGGGCCGGCGTCACCGGGTCGATCGCGCCGGACAGCAGCAGCACCGGTGCCGGTGACGCCGGGATGCGGTAGAAGTCGGCCGGCACGTCGCCACGGGGCCAGCCGGCACAGGCCTGCACGTACAGCTCGGTCAGACTGCGGCCGAAGTCGGTGGCCGGTCCAGGCCCGGCGCGCTCGAGCAAGGGCAGGTCTTCGGCGCAGACCACCGAGAAGTGCATGCCTTGGGCCAGGGGCGGATTGCGACCGTTGCCGGCCTGGGCCAGCGCCAGACCGGCCAGGGGCGCCCAGCGACCCTGCGCGGCGGCTTCGATGGCCAGCGGCAGGGCCGATGCCAGCAGCGGCGAATACAGCGGGCCGCGCACCAGCCCGGTCAACATCTCGGGTGTCAGTCGCAGCGTCTCGTCGCGCCCGGTCAGGGGGTGTTGCAGCGTCACCTCGCGCGGCAACGAGGCGCGCAAGGTGCGCCAGCGTTCGGCCAGCAGCGGGTGCTCGCGCTGGCAGGCCGCGTCGGCGGCGCACCAGGCCAGCAGCGCGTCGAACGCGGCCTGGCCGTCGACCGCGAACGATACCGGCAGCACCATGTCGGGCGGCGCCACGCCGTCGATCACCACGCGCCGCACGGCGTGTGGAAACAGACGCAGGTACTCCAGTGCAGCGCGCGTACCGTATGAGCCCCCGATCAGGTTGATGCGCTCGACGGCCAGGGCCCGGCGCACGGCATCGGCGTCCTGCATCGCGATCGTGGTCGTGTAGCGGCGCAGGTCGCCGTGCGGCAGTCTTTGCAAGGCTTGGCGGCAGCGGGCCAGGAACTGCTGCACCAACGCCGGGTCGGACGACTCGCGCAGCGGCCGCGCTGGCGAGGCGTCCTCGTCGCAGACCAGCGGCGCGCTGCGGCCGGTGCCGCGTTGGTCGATCAAGACGATGTCGCGCCGGTTCGAGAAGCGCGCCAGCAGCCTACCCAGCGGGCCGGCCAGGTCGATCGCACTCTGGCCCGGGCCGCCGGCGAAGAAGAACACCGGGTCGGGCAGCTTGTTGCGCGACAGCGCTGGCAATACGGCGTAGTGCAGGTCGACCGCCGGCCCGTCCGGTGCCGCCGGATCGAGCGGGCGGCGCAGCAGTCCGCACAGCGCCGGGTGTTCGACCCCGCGCAGGCGGCAGGGCTGAAGCGCGGCATCGGCCGTCGGTGCGGCGGCGCCTGCACTGCTGGCCAGCAGCATCGCCAGTCCGGCCACGGCTGCGCGCAGGCCTCGGCGCATGTTCAGGCCAGCAGGCGCTGCAGTTCGCCGCTGGTGTGCAGCTTGTGCAGGTCGTCGGCTCCACCGATCAACACGCCCTTGACGAAGACCATCGGCAGCGTCGGCCAGCCGCACCACATCTTCAACGCGTTGCGCTCGCGCCAGCGGCTGAGATAACTGCCGTACTCAAGGTACTGGTGCACGATGCCGGCCTGGTCGAGCAGTTGGCGCGCCTTGCGCACAACGGGGTTCTGTCGCATGCCCACCACCACCACGGCATGGCCGGCGATGGCTTCCTGCACCTCGGTGACGATGGCCTGGTGGTGGCTGGTCACCCGCTCGCGTATGGCGGGATGAATCTGCTGTTGGTCCAGGATGCGGCGTGGCATGGAGTTCCTCCGGTTCGCCTAGCGTATCAGCCGCCGCCCGGGCGTGACCAAGTACCGCCCTGCGGGCCAACCGCTCCTGTAGACAGCGCAGGCCGATGGCGCTTGCGAGGGGCATGATCGGGGTTTGACCGCGCTGCCCTGCGCTTTACCTCTGCCGCCGCCATGATGCACCGCCCGCTCACTTCCGTCGCCCGTGCCGCCGCCCTTGCCGCCGCTCTGTTCGTCGCTCTGTTCGTCGCCGCCTGCGGCGGGCCGTCCGATGCCGACCAACTGGCCTCGGCGCGCAGCTATCTCGACAAGAAGGATCACCGGGCGGCGGTGATCCAGCTCAAGTCACTGCTGCAGAAGAACGGCCAGCACGGCGAAGCCCGCTACCTGTTGGGGCGGTCGCTGCTGGAACAGGGCGATGCGGCGGCCGCGGCGGTCGAGTTGCGCAAGGCTGCCGACTTGAATTTCGACCCGATCAAGGTCACGCCGTTGCTGGCGCGCGTGATGCTGGCGCAGGGCGAACACGCCGCTCTGACCGGCCAGTTCGGCGGCACTCAACTGCCCGACGCCAGCGCCCAGGCCGATCTGTCGGTGGCCCTGGCGACGGCCTTCCTGGCGCAAAAGCAGAACCAGCAGGGCGAGGCGGCGATTGCCGACGCTCTCAAGGCCATGCCCAAGCACGCCCCGGCCCTGCTGCTGCGGGCTCGTGTGCTGGCCGACAAACAACAGATCGACCAGGCCAGGGCGCTGGTCGAGCAGGTCCTGGCTGCCGATCCCAGCGTGGCCGACGGCTGGATGTTCAAGGGTGAGCTCGCGCTCAATATCGACAAGGACCGCAAGGCCGCCATCGAGGCCTTCCGCAAGGCGGTGGCGGCTCAGCCCACGCTGTTGGGGCCCCATATCGCAGCCGTGACCACGCTGCTCCTCGACGGCGATGCCAGCGCTGCGACAGCCCAGCTGGCGGAGATGAAGAAGCGCTTTCCGAACCACCCGCGCACGAAGTTCTTCGAAGCCGAACTGGCCTTCAATGCCAAGGACTACAAGGCCGCACGCGAGCATATCCGTCCGGTGGTGCAGGCCCTGCCCAACCATGCGCTGGCGCTGCAGTTGGCCGGTGCCGCCGAGTTTCGCCTGGGTGGGCTGGCGCAGGCCGAGAACTACCTGGGCAAGGCCCTGCAACTGTCGCCCGAGCTGCCGATCGCGCGCCGCATGCTGGCCCAGGTGTACCTGCGCACCGGGCAGCCGCAGAAGGCCCTGTCGACGATCGATCCATTGCTGTCGCGCAACCCGGGCGCCGGTGCGCTGCAATTGGCCGCCGAGGCGCACCTGCAGCTGGGCGACACCAAGAAGGCCGAGCAACTTTACGAACGGGCCTCGAAGATCAAGCCCGGCGACCCGCGCATCCGTACCGCGCTGGCGCTCAGCCAGTACGGCAAAGGCAACACCGAAGGTGCGATCACCGAACTCGAAAGCATCGCCGGCAGCGACAGCGGGGCCTTGGCCGACCTTGCCCTCGTGAGCGCCCACTTGCGCAGGAAGGAAGTTGACAAGGCCCTCAAGACCATCGACGCGCTGGAGCGCAAACAACCCGACAAACCACTGGCGCCGATGTTGCGCGGGCGCGTGCTGGTGCTCAAGAAGGATATCGACGGGGCACGGGCGCAGTTCCAGAAGGCGCTGGCCATCGACAAGCTGTATTTTCCCGCGGTGGCCGGGCTGGCGGCGCTGGATCTGGCGTCCAACAAGCCGGCCGAGGCGCGCAAGCACTTCGACGACCTGATCAAGGCCGACCCGAGCAGCGTGCCGGCCAAGCAGGCGCTGGCCGCGCTGCTCACCCGCACCGGCCACAGCGGCGATGAAGTGGCCAAGCTGCTGGCCGAAGCCGTCAAGCAGAGCCCGAACGACGTGCGGGCGCAGCTCATGCTGATCAACTTTCACCTCGAACGGCGCGACGCCAAGCTGGCCATCGAGACCGCGCGCGCCGCCAGCCTGACCCTGATCGACCATCCCGACATCCTGATGGCGCTGGGCCGCGCGTACCTGGCAGCCAACGACATGCAGCAGGCGGTCACCACCTTCAACCGCCTGGCCATATCACAACCCAAGTCGCCGCAGGCCCAGCTGGGCCTGGCCGATGCCAACCTGGCGCTGAAGGATCGCGCCGCCGCCACGCGTAACCTCAAACGTGCGCTCGAACTCGAACCGCGCCTGCTGCAGGCCCGGCGCGGGCTGGTGGCGATCGCGCTGGCAGACAAGCAGCCGACCGAAGCGATGGAGCTGGCACGCGCGGTGCAGAAGGACCTGCCCACCGAGGCCGTCGGCCATGTGCTCGAAGGCGACGTCGAGACCTATCGCAAGAACCTCAAGGCGGCGCTGACGGCCTACCAGGCAGGGCTGCGCAAGAACAGCCCGCAAGAGGCATCGACCCGCGCGCACAACACCCTGGTGACCTTGGGCCAGGCGGCTGATGCCGAGCAGTTCGCGCAGCGCTGGATCAGTGAACACCCACAGGACGCGGTGTTCCCGTTCTACCTGGCCGATCGAGCCTTGGCGGCGCGCGACTACGCCAATGCCGAAGCAAGGTACCGCAGCGTCATCGAACTGCAGCCCAACAACGCGCTGGCGCTGAACAACGTGGCCTGGCTGATGGTGCAGCAGTCCAAGCCCGGTGCCGTCACCTTTGCCGAGAAGGCCAACCAGCTGTTGCCGGGGCGCCCGCCTCTGATGGACACGCTGGCCTCTGCTCTGGCCGCCGAGAAACAGATCCCGCGTGCAATCGAGTTGCAGAAACAGGCGGTCGAACGTGCTCCCGACGACGGTTCGTTGCGCATGAACCTGGCCAAGCTCTATCTGCAGAGCGATCAGAAGGGTATGGCGCGCTCCGAACTCGAAAGGCTCGAACGGATGGGCCGCAAGTACGGCAATCAGGAAGAAGTAGGCAAGCTGCTCAAGTCGCTTTGAGCGCCGGGCTCAGCAGCGATCGGCAGTTAGCCCGCCGATCATCGGCCGGGTCCACCTTGCTGCACAAGGTCCCCAGACTAGCCTGCAGCCGTTTGATGTTGGCGTCGTGGCTGCCGTCCTGGTTCCAGGTCTTCAGCGCGCGGCCCACCCGCTGCAGCGAACCTGCGCTGCGCTTGTAGAAGGCACCAGGGTCGCGCGCGGCTTCGTCGAACAGCTGCTTCGCCGTGGCCTCGATGCGCGCCGCGTCGGCCGGTGCCAGCTCGACCAGCGCCTGCAGGTAACCCGCGCCCCATTGCAGCCGGGTCGCCGGACCCTGGCTCTGCGCGAACGCTTGTGCGTACCAGCGCAGCGCTTCGTCGTGGCGGCCGAGCTGGCGCGCCAGGCTGCCGAGCTGGCTCATCAGGTAGTAGGGCGAGTGGCTGCGTGCCAGGTTGGCCTGCAACAAGGCCTCGGCCTCGGTCCACAGGCCGGCGCGCTCGAGCGCGTAGGCTGCTGAGGGGATCACCGCCATGCGTTCGTAGGCGTCGGTGATGTCACGGTCAGCGCCTGACACGTGCTCGCGCACAGCCCGCAGCAGCTGCTCGGGTAGTGCTGGACGAAGCTCGCGCCGCGGGGACTCGATGCGGGCCAGCTCGACGCGCGAGACCAGCGCCGACAGGCGGTCACCGCGCGACAGGCCGGCATCGGTTTCGAGCTGACGCAAGGCGGGTCCGAAGGCCGCCACCAAGGGCTGACGCAGCTCGCGGCTGTCGCCGAGGCAGCGCACCATCTCGGGCGCGCTGCCGGCGATGACGTCGGCATGCAGGCGCACCTGCACCGGGTCGGCCAGCACCTTGCGCACCCGGTCGCGAATGGCGTCGTCGGCCTTCAACCCCTGGCCTTCGTCACTCGCGGCCACGGCCTTGAGCCACAGGCGGGTCGAGGTCTCGGCGGCGGCCGCGCCACTGGCCGGCGCCAGTTCGGCCAGCACACTGGCGGCGCTGGTGCCGGCCAGCAACTGCTCGTCGTCGGTCTCCCAGCTGTAGAACGCAAGCAGCCGCCATTCATTGGCCGTAGTCGGCTTGCCGGCGCGGGCCTCAGCCAGCACCACCTTCACGGGCCGCCCACCGCTCAGGCCCAGGCGCAGCAGCTCCATCACCTGCTCGGCGTCAGCCTCGCCCGGCAGTCGCGTCAGTTCTGTGCCATCGGGCTTGAACAGCACCAGGGTCGGGTAGCCGCGCACCTTGAACTGCTGGCCCAGCTTCTGCGCGCCGGGGCGGTCGCCGTCGACGTGCACGGCGACGAAGGACCTGGCCAGCAAGGCGAAGTCCTGGCGGTTGAAGAGCGTGGCCTTGAGCTGGTTGCAGGGCGGACACCAGGAGGCGCCCCAGTAGAGGAGCAGGGGCTTGTTGGCGCTTCGGGCAAGGGCGAATGCACGTTCAACATCCGCATCGGCAGCCGCGGAACGCCACGCGACATTGGTTGACGGCAGCCCAGGGGCGGCGGCGGCTGGCGCTGCCCAGGTGTGTACGAGTGCCGCAACCGCGATCGCCAACAGGGGTGTCATGCTGTCCAACTCCGAAAGCGAGGGCACGGCGCGGAGCAGTCGCCAAGCCTTCGGGTCGGCCCGGCGTCCACCTGCAAGACAAGGATTGTGCGGCACCGCCTGGCCGCGCCAGACAGCTGGGCAACTGGGCAACTGGTGAGTGACCCCCTCGATCGCGCGACGGCGGGCAAATACCGCACGACACCGCCGGCCACGACGACCTGCAGGCTCCCGCGCGAGCGGTCGAGTCACTAGCATCCCAAGCGATGAACACCCGAACATCGCCGCGGCTCGTCCAGTGGGCCGGCCGCCTGATGATGGCCGCACTGCTGTCCGGCGGCGCCGGCCCCCTGCTGGCTCAGGACGCCAAGACTTCGCAGTTCTACGAAGACGCGCTGGTGCGTTTCGAGAAGAAGGACTTCGCTGGCGCCATCGTCCAGCTCAAGAACGTCCTCAAGGGCGACAACAAGAACCTGTCGGCGCAGGTGCTGCTG
>JANOJJ010000145.1:0-23691 GCA_031408155.1 Rubrivivax sp. | reverse complement strand
CGCTGGTTGGTCTCGAGGTTGGTCAGCAGGCGCAGCTGTTCCAGCAGTTCGGCCGTCAGCGCCTGCGCCTCGTCGATCACCAGCAGGCATTGTTCGCCCGCCGCGTGTGCGCGCAACAGGTGCTCGTTGAGCGCATCGATCCAGGGCTTGACGCTGGTCGGCGCCGGCTCGGGCAGCGTGATGCCGAACTCCTGGCACACCGTCTGCAGCAGCTCGACCGCCGTCAGCTGCGGGTTGTAGACATAGGCCACCCGGTGGCCGGGCGGGATCTGCTCGAGGAAACAACGGCACACCGTGGTCTTGCCGGTGCCGATCTCGCCGGTCAGCAGCACGAAGCCGCCGCCGCCCTGCAACCCGTAGAGCAGGTGCGCTAGCGCTTCGCGGTGCATCGTGCTCAGGTGCAGGAAGCGCGGGTCGGGTGCGATCGAGAACGCCTCTTGCTGCAGGCCGAAGTAGGGCGCGTACATGGGCGCCGAGGATAGCGGTCGTACCCGGCCCGGGTTCTAATCCCGCCTTCCGACCGCAGGCCCTGCCCATGAACCACACCCTCCGTTGTGACCGCACCCGGGCCTGGGCCGCGCTGCAGGGCCATTTCGAAGCCCATGGCCGTGAGCTCGACTTGCGCCAGGCCTTTGCGCGCGACCCGGCGCGGTTCGAGGCCTTATCGCTACAGGCGCCCGAAGTCTTTGCCGACCTGTCGAAGAACCTGATCGACAGCGCGACCCGGCATTTCCTGCTCGACCTGGCGCGCGAATGCGGGGTCGAACAGCGCCGCGACGCGATGTTCGCGGGTCAGGCCATCAACACCACCGAAGGCCGCGCCGTGCTGCACGTGGCGCTGCGGGCGCCACCTGGCGCCGGCCCGTTCAGCGACGAGGTGCACGGCGTGCTGGACGCCATGCTGGCCTACGCCGAGCGCGTCAGGGCCGATGGCGGCTTCACCGACGTGGTCAACATCGGCATCGGTGGCAGCGATCTCGGGCCGGCGATGGTGGTGCCGGCGCTCGACGCCTACTGTCAGCCGGGGTTGCGGCTGCACTTCGTCAGCAACGTCGACGGCCACGACATCACGCCGGTGCTGCGTGGCCTGGAAGCGAAGAACACGCTGTTCATCATCGCCAGCAAGACCTTCACGACGCAGGAGACGATGGCCAACGCCGGCGTCGCGCGCGACTGGTTCCTGCGCCACGGCGGCACCGACATCGGGCGCCACTTCGCCGCCACCACCACCAACGTGCATGCCGCGGCGGCATTCGGCATCGGCACCACCTTCGGCTTCTGGGACTGGGTCGGCGGGCGCTACTCGCTGTGGAGCGCGATCGGGCTGCCGATCGCGATCGCCATCGGTGGAGCGAACTTCCGCGCGCTGCTGGCCGGTGCGCATGCCATGGATCGCCACTTTGCGACGGCGCCGGCGGCCACCAACCTGCCACTGCAGCTGGGTCTGCTCGACATCTGGTACCGCAACTTCCACCGTTTCACGAGCCGCAGCGTGGCGCCCTATCACCACGGCCTGCGGCGCCTGCCGGCCTACCTGCAGCAGCTGGAGATGGAAAGCAACGGCAAGCGCGTCGACCTGGACGGGCAGCCGCTGCCGCTGGCCACCAGCCCGGTGGTCTGGGGCGAGCCCGGCACCAACGGCCAGCACGCCTACTTCCAGCTGCTGCACCAGGGCAGCGACGTGATCCCGGTCGAGTTCATCGCCGTGCGCCGCGCGGCCCATGGCCACCCTGACCTGCACACCAAGCTGCTGGCCAACTGCCTGGCGCAGAGCCAGGCGCTGATGCAGGGCAAGGGCAGCGACGAGGCCGCCAGCGAGAGCGCGCCGACCGCCGCACCCGACGTCGACCGCGCCGTGCTGGCACGACACCGCAGCTTTCCGGGCAACCGCCCGAGCACGACGTTCGTGCTCGACGAGCTGACGCCGCGCTCGTTGGGCGCGCTGATCGCGATGGCTGAACACCGCGTCTTCACCAGCGGCGCGCTGTGGGGCATCAACAGCTTCGACCAGTGGGGCGTCGAGCTGGGCAAGGCCCTGTGCAGCCAGCTGTTGCCGCGTTTTGCCAGCGGCGACGGTTCCGGCCTGGACGCGTCGACTGCGGGGCTGCTGCGCCGCCTGCGCGCATGAAGGCGATCGTGTTCGACTTCGCTGCCGTGCGGTTGCGCTGGCTGTGAGCGATTGCTTGTCAGCGTGTCAGCCGGAGGACTCGGCGTCGATCGGCAGCGGCAACGCAGTCAGGCGGCTGCTGCGTGTCCTTGATCAGCGTCAGCCGCAAGAGCCCTCGGAGATCTTGCCGTCCTGTTCGTGCGTCAGCTCGATCGAGTGCTGCTGGCCCGCCTGGCCCTGCACTGCCGTTCTGACGGCCGAGACCTCGGGCGGCGGACCGCATCGGGTGGCCAGGCTGCCCGCTCAACGGGCCGTCAGGGCGGACAGCTGTCGGCCATCGGTGCCGTCGGTCGGTCATGGCCTCGCGACCAGCAACCCCTCCAGCGCCTGCCGAGCGACTTGCTCGCCTTGCTCGACGATGCGCTGCTTCCACTGGGGGGTGTCGGTGTAGAACGCGTCGCGGGTCTGGCGCTTGATGGCCAGGCGCTGCTGGTCGGGCGCTTCGGGGTGATTCTCGAGCCACTGGTCGGCCCGCAGCGCCCACATCACCTGGTCGAGCGGCAACGTGCCGTACTCGAGCGCCAGGCCGGTGTACTCGGCCTGCGGGCATTCGTCGATCACCGCCTCGAAGGCCATGCCCGACAGCCGGGCCGAGGCCGACGAGCCGTCGTAGATCGACGTCACCTCAGGCCCCCACCAGGCCCTCGCGCGGGCCAGCGTGGCAGCGTCGTCGCGGGCGCTGAAGATGCGCTCGCCATGGCCGCTCGGCCCCAGACCGGTGTGCAGGTCGATCCAGGCCAGGTGGCTGCAGCGCCGGGCGTGGTCCTGCAGCACGTGGCGCCAGGCCTGGTGGCTCCAACTCGGATTGACGCCGGCAAAGAACAGGCCCTCGGCGTCGTCGTGCTGGCCGCTGCTGACCGCGGTTTGGAACGCGCGCGCGCCGTTGCGGGCGATGAAGTCGGCGATCGCCTGCTCGGCGGCGGGCGGTGGTGGCCAACTCGCCGGCACCAGCGCATGCGCCAGTTCGGCATAGCCTGCGTTGTGCGGCAGCGGCTGGCTGAAGTCGACGAAGTTGCGGTTGAGGTCGACGTTTTCCTGCGTCGTGCGCCGCCCCCATGAGAAGCCCCAGGGGTTGAGCGCGTGCACGACCAGCAGCGCCACGCCGGCTGCCGCGGCCGCGGCCTGGAACGAGGACCTGCGCAGCAGCGCCACCTGCACGCCCGAGCCGCAGTAACCCTCGACTCCATGGCAGCCACTGCTGACGATCAGCAGCCGAGCGGCGTCGGCGTCGCCCAAACGGGCGACGTCGATCGCCAGCTCTTCGCCGTCTCGACCGACCAAAGGGTGGGCGTGTGCCAGCCGGTCGAATACGGGGGCCGCGGCGGGGGGGCGGAACAGCCCGCGCGCTTGCCGGTAGCTCTGCGCGAAACAGGCGCTGGCGGCGTCGCTGCTCATCGCGGCGTGGCGAGCCATTTCTCGGCCAGCCGCACCCAGGCGGTGCCGCCGAGCGGGATCAGGTCGTCGTTGAAGTCGTAGTTGGGGTTGTGCAGCATGCAGGGGCCCTCACCGTGGCCGATCTCGCGGTGGCTGCCGTCGCCGTTGCCGATCATGAAATAACAGCCCGGCTTGGTTTGCAGGAAGTAGCTGAAGTCTTCCGACCCCATGGTCGGCTGGTAGGTCAGCACGTTCTCGGAGCCGACCACCTCGACCAGCAAGGCACGGGCGAACTCGGTCTCGGCCTCGTGGTTGACCGTGGCCGGGTAGTTGCGGTGGAACTGGAACTCGCAGCGCGCCTCGAAGGCGGCGCAGGTCGATTCGGCCACCGTCTGCATGCGGCGCTGGATCAAGTCGAGCACCTCGGTGCTGAAGGTGCGCACCGTGCCTTCGATGGTGCAGCTGTCGGGGATGACATTGGTGGCCTCACCGGCATGGATCATGGTCACCGAGATCACTGCGGCATCGATCGGCCGCTTGTTGCGCGTGACGATGGTCTGGAAGGCCTGCACCATCTGGCAGGCCACCGGCACCGGATCGATGCCGTTGTGCGGCAGCGCGGCATGCGCGCCCTTGCCGTGGATGGTGATCTTGAACTCGTTCGAGCTGGCCATCATCGGCCCGCTGGACAGCGCAAACTGGCCGACCTTCATGCCCGGCCAGTTGTGCATGCCGAAGATGGCCTCCATCGGAAACTGCTCGAACAAGCCGTCCTTGATCATTTCGCGTGCGCCGCCGCCGCCTTCTTCGGCCGGCTGGAACACCAGGTACACGGTGCCGTCGAAGTTGCGGTTGGTGGACAGGTGCTTGGCCGCGGCGAGCAGCATCGCGGTGTGGCCGTCGTGGCCGCAGGCGTGCATCCGGCCGTGCTGCTGGCTGCGGTGCGGGAAGTGGTTGTGCTCGGTCATCGGCAGCGCGTCGATATCGGCGCGCAGGCCCAGCGCACGACCGCTGGTGCCGTTCTTGACAATGCCCACCACGCCGGTGGTGCCCATGCCGCGGTGGATCGGGATGCCCCAGTCGGTCAGCGCCCGGGCGATCAGGTCGGCGGTGCGGGCCTCCTGGAAGCACAGCTCGGGGTGGGCGTGGATGTCGCGCCGCAGCGCGGTGATGGTGGCCGCGTCGGCCAGGATGGATTCGATCATGCGCATGGCGTTCGGGCTCCGGGCAGGGTTGGACAGGGCAGTTTACGGCGGGCCGGCCGACCCATCTCAGCGGCGCACCTTGCCCGTCGCCGGTCAGCACCCGGGCAGTGCTCATGACTGTTGAGGATTGCGCAAAAAACAGGGAGTCGCAGGCTATCGCCAGCAGCGCCCGCTGGCGATCGGGTCGACGCCTGAGTCGGCTGTGCAATAGTCCGCCCGATGACACCCACCGCCGATGTCCACATGGTGCGCGGGGCCTGCCCGCACGACTGCCCCGACACCTGCGCCCTGCAGATCCGTGTCGAACGGGGCCGCGTCACGCGCGTCTCAGGCGACCCCGAGCACCCGACCACCCAGGGCGCCCTGTGCACCAAGGTGTCGCGCTACGCCGAACGGTCGTACCACCCCGAGCGGGTGTTGCAGCCGCTGCGCCGTGTCGGCCCCAAGGGCAGCGGGCAGTTCGAGCCGGTGGGCTGGGACGAGGCGCTCGACAGCATCGCCACCCGGCTGGCTGCCATCGCTGCGCGCGACCCGCAGGCCATCGTGCCCTACAGCTACGCCGGCACGATGGGCCTGGTGCAGGGCGAAGGGATGGCGGCGCGCTTCTTCAACAAGCTGGGCGCGTCGCGGCTGGACCGCACGATCTGCTCGAATGCCGGCGGTGACGCGCTGGTCGCCACCTATGGCGGCAAGGTCGGCATGCACGTCAGGCATTTCGTCGAGAGCCGGCTGATCCTGATCTGGGGCAGCAACTCGATCACCTCCAACCTGCACTTCTGGACCTTCGCCCAGCAGGCCAAGCGCGCCGGTGCACGGCTGGTTTGCATCGACCCGCGCAAGACCGAGACAGCCGAAAAATGCCAGCAGCACATTGCCTTGCGCCCGGGCACCGATGGGGCGCTGGCGCTGGGCCTGATGCATCAACTGATCAGCCACGACTGGCTCGATCACGACTACATCGAGCGCCATCTCGAGGGCTGGCCGGCGCTGCGTGAACGCGCGCTGATATGGCCGCCTGATCGCGTCGCCGCCACCTGCGGCATCAGCGCCGATGAAGTGTGCCAGCTGGCGCACGACTATGGCACCACAAAACCGGCCGCCATCCGGCTGAACTACGGCATGCAACGCGTGCACGGCGGCGGCAATGCGGTGCGCCTGGTGGCCCTGCTGCCTTGCCTGGTGGGCGCCTGGCGGCAGCGCGCCGGCGGTCTGCTGCTGTCGAGCTCGGGCTGGTTCAAGGACGTGCGCGACGACGCTGCGCTGCAACGCCCTGACCTTCTGCAGGGACGCAACCCGCGCACCATCAACATGAGCACCATCGGCGACGACCTGCTGCGCGACGCAACGCCTGCCTTCGGCCCGCGCATCGAGGCGCTGCTGGTCTACAACAGCAACCCGGTGGCGGTGGCGCCCGACAGCCGCAAGGTGGTGCAGGGCTTCGCGCGCGAGGACCTGTTCACCGTCGTGCTCGAGCACTTTCTGACCGACACCGCCGACCATGCCGACTGGGTGCTGCCGGCGACCACGCAACTCGAGCATTGGGACGTGCACACCAGCTACGGCCACACCGATGTGCTGATCAACGAGCCCGCCATCGCGCCGCAGGGACAGGCGCGCTCGAATGCCGCGATCTTTCGTGCCCTGGCTGCCCGCATGGGCTATACCGAGCCCTGCTTCGGCGACAGCGACGAGGCGATGGCGCGCATCGCCTTCAAGCCCGGGTTGATCGACTTCAACGACTTGCGCGCGCGCGGCTGGGTACCTTTGCTGATCCCTGACGCGCCCTTCGCCGACGGGGGCTTTCCGACCCCCAGCGGCAAGGCGTTGGCCGACGCGCCCGGCCTGGGCGTGCCCGACCATGTGCCCAACTATGAATGCAGCCAGGCCACGCCCGAACTGGCAGCCTGCTTTCCGCTGGCGATGATCTCGCCGCCGGCGCGAAACTTCCTCAACTCCAGCTTCGTCAACGTCAAGAGCCTGCGTGCGATCGAGCGCGAACCGGTGGTCGAGATCCACCCGTCCGACGCCGCCGTGCGCGCCATCTCCAGTGGCCAGGTGGTCACGATCTTCAACCACCGCGGCCGCTACCGCTGCAAGGCCGAGGTGAGCGAGCGGGCGCGGCCGGGCGTGGTCAACGCGCTGGGCATCTGGTGGCGCAAGTTCGGCCTCGACGGCACCAATGTCAACCAATTAACGCACCAGCGCCTGACCGACCTCGGCCGCGCACCGTCGTTCTACGACTGCCTGGTCGAGGTCAGCGCCGAGTGACGTGCGCCGTGCGTCGCGACCGCGTCGGTCCCTGCGCTGGATGAGCGTGGCCGGCTCCGGACTCATCGCCGGCGCGCTGCTGTCTGCGGCCGCAGTGTGCCTGGGCAGCGGCTGCTCCAGCATGGGCTACTACGGCCAGGCCGTGCAGGGGCATCTCGACCTGATGAACCGCGCCCGGCCGGTCGACGACTGGTTGGCCGAAGCCGAGACACCCGTGCCGTTGCGCGAGCGGCTGGCGCTGACGCAGCGCATGCGCGACTTTGCCATCGCCGAGCTGATGCTGCCCGACAACCCAAGCTACCGCACCTATGCCAACCTGCAGCGCAGTGCCGCGGTATGGAACGTGGTGGCCGCGCCCGAGCTGTCGCTGGCGCTCAAGACCTGGTGTTTTCCGATGATGGGTTGCGTCGGCTACCGCGGCTACTTCGACCGCGCCGAAGCCGATGCACTGGGCGCAGAGTTGAAGGCGCAGGGCCTGGAAGTCAGCGTCTACGGCGTGCCGGCGTATTCCACGCTCGGCTGGAGCAACCTGATCGGCGGCGATCCGCTGCTCAACACCTTTGTCGACTGGCCCGAAGGCGACCTGGCGCGACTGATCTTCCACGAGCTGGCACATCAGGTGGCCTACGCCAGCGACGACACCACCTTCAATGAAAGCTTTGCCACTACGGTCGAACGGCTGGGCGGCCAGCGCTGGCTGAACAAGCGCGCGAGCGCCGCCGCGCGTGCCGAGGGCGAACGGCTGGACCAGCGGCGGGCCGACTTTCAGGTGCTGACGCAGCGCCAGCGCGTCCGCCTGTCCGCGCTGTACAGCAGCCCGCTCGACGACGCCGCCAAGCGCGTGCGCAAGGCCGAGCTGATGGCGCAGCTGCGCAGCGACTACGAGGTTATCAAGCGCGAGCGCTGGGGTGGCTTCAGTGGCTATGACGCCTACATGGCGCGCGCCAACAACGCCAGCTTCGGCGTGCAGGCGGCCTACAACGAACTGGTGCCGGCCTTCGAACGCCTGTTCGAACGCGAGCAGCACGACTTCAAGCGCTTTTACGCCGAGGTGCGCCGCCTGGCCGCCCTGCCGCTGGCCGAGCGCCGAACCCTACTCGAAGCCATCCGTTGAAGGAGACCCCGTCGTGCCCGCCATCCGCATCCATCGCGACCACCATCTCGGCCTGGCCAAGGCGCGCAAGATCGCGTGGAAATGGGCCGAACAGGTCGAGCAGAAGTTCGACATGGAGTGCACGGTGATCGAAGGCCAGACCAGTGACACGGTGGAGTTCACGCGCTCGGGCGTGAACGGCCGGCTGATCGTGGCCGCCGACCATTTCGACCTCGAAGCCAGGCTCGGCTTCCTGCTCGGCGCCTTTGCCAAGACCATCGAGTCGCAGATCCAGAAGAACCTCGACGACCTGCTGGCCAAGAGCGCAGCGACGGCAAAGAAGGCGGCGTCGAAGAAGAAGTGAGCGCCAGCCGCGGAGGGCCCCTCCGGGCCTTGCGTCCGGGCTCAGTTCACATCGACCACCAGCCGCCCGCGCACCTGGCCGGCCAGGATGCGGCTGCCCGCGGCCACCGCTTCTTGCAGCGAGATCTCCTGCGTCAGCTGGTCGAGCTTGGCCAGGTCGATGTCGGTGGCCAGGCGGGCCCAGGCTGCGCTGCGCACGGCCAGCGGCGCCAAAACGCTGTCGATTCCCTAGAGCGTGATGGCGCGCAGGATGAAGGGTGCCACCCGGGCGGGGAAGTCCATTCCCTGCGCCAGCCCGCAAGCGGCCACCGCGCCGCCATAGCGCGTGGCCGCGCAGGCGTTGGCCAGCGTGTGGCTGCCCACCGAGTCGACCACGCCGGCAAAGCGCTCCTTGGCCAGCGCCTTGCCGGGGTTGGACAGTTCTTCGCGCGCGATCACCTCGGCCGCACCCAGTGAGCGGAGGAACCCGGCCTCGTTCATGCGTCCGGTCGAGGCCACCACGCGATAACCCAGGCGTGACAGCAGGCTGATCGCAACCGTGCCCACCCCGCCATTGGCGCCGGTGACCAGGATGTCGCCCGCGCCGGCCCCGATGCCGTGGCGCTGCAGCGCCATCACGCACAGCATGGCGGTGTAGCCCGCGGTACCGATCGCCATCGCCTGGCGAGCGGTCAGGCCCGCGGGCAGCGGCAGCAGCCAGTCGGCCCTGACGCGCGCGCGCTGCGCCAGGCCGCCACTGTGGGTCTCGCCCACGCCCCAGCCGTTGAGCAGCACCGGGTCGCCGGGCTTGAAGCGTGCGTCGTCGCTCGCCTCCACCGTGCCGGCGAAGTCGATGCCTGCGACCAGGGGGAACTTGCGCACCACCGGGCTCTTGCCGGTGATCGCCAGGCCATCCTTGTAGTTGATCGTGGAGTAGGCCACGCGCACCGTCACCTCGCCACTGCCCAGCACCTCGTCGCCCACGTCCTTCACGGTGGCGCGGTAACCGGAGTCGTCTTTTTCGATCAGCAGGGCTTTGAAGGTCATGGTCTGGCTCGGGTTGGTTCGACGCCAGCGCGGTTGCGAGGCCGGTGTCGGTGGGGGGCGGGATTGCGGCGGTCAGGCTAGCATGGTCGACACCAACGCCGAGCCCCAAGCACCAGCGCGCACTCGCCCGCAGGGCGATGGAACTTCAGGCTAGGTTCGCATCCTGGCCACTGCGGCACGGATCCGGGCAATGGTGCTTTCGACCTTCGACTGCGGCGACACCTCGAGGCCGAGTTTGCGTGCGATGTCGTTGACACGGGCTGGGTTGAGTGGCAATCCACCAGCGTCGATGGCCGCCAGCAGGTCGATCGCGCGCTGCAGATCCGATTCCGGTCTTGCCTGCATGCGCAGCAAGGACCTGAACCATGCAGCGCAGAGGAACTTGCGGAGGCGGGGCACAACGAGGGCAGACTATAGCGGCGGTTGCCCGGCCGCCCGTCAAGCGCCGGGCAGGTACTCGAGCCCGTTGTCGTACAAACCGGCGAGGCCGATGTTGACCGCATTCAGCTCGGTCTGCGCGGCCGCGATGCCCAGCGTCGCAGGCGTGAAAGTGTGGTTGTTGATCAACTGGACCAGCGCGTTGCGGTCGGCCGTGGACGGCAGGAACCCGGCGAGGTTGAAGTAGAGCAGGTCCACCACCGCTGCCGGGTTGGCCCGGATCCCCAGTCGGACGTCGAGCGCAGCCTGCATCAGCGTCTCGGTGCCGATGCCGTCGTCCAACAGGTCGAGCACGATGCCGACCCAGCTTTCGTTAGCCACCGACTGGCGCCCGAACACCGCCCCCAGCACCCTGGCCGCGGTGCCGGCGTTGCCGCCGAGATCGAATGCGAGGCTGATCTCGTTGAACTGCAGGCGCTCGACACCGGTCAGCGAATCGGTGTGATCGGCAGCGGTGCTGACCTGCAGGCTGCTGCCGCTCTTGCGCACCGTGCTCTGGCTGCGGTTGGCGTGAAACTCGGCGACGTCGATGCCGCTGCCGCCGTCGATGATGTCGTTGCCGGCCATACCCTCGACGTGGTCGTCGCCCTCCCGGCCCAACAGCCGGTCGGCGCCGGCGCCGCCGCTGAGGGTATTGGCCCAGCTGTTGCCGGTCAGCGTGACCGGCGTGGTCTGCGTCGAGAAGGCGCGCACGTTCTCCAGGGTGCTGCCGTCGAGGCTGAAGTCGAACGGCGTCCACACCGTGTCGAGCCCTTCGCCTGAGCGCTCGACGACGGTGTCGGCGCGCGAGTCGATCACGTACACGTCGTCGCCGTAGCCACCCTCGAAGGTGTCGTCACCGCCGCGCTGCTGCGGATCCCAGTCGAAGCGGTCGTCGCCGTCGCCGCCGTAGAGGTGGTCGTTGCCGTCGTCGCCGTTGAGATCGTTGTCGAGCGAGTTGCCGATCACGATGTCGGCAAAGGCCGATCCGTCGACGTTCTCAAACTCGCCCCACAGCCAGGTCCAGTTGACCGGGTTGTAGCCCAGCACCGCCAGCGACAGCTTGTCCAGTGCCGTGGTGATGTAGCCGGCCTGGTGGGTGCGGCTGCCATTGAAGGCCTCGCCCAGTTCCATCTCGATGTACAGCCCGTGGGGCACGCGGCTGGCGTCCAGCGTGTCGGTGCCGGAGTGATCCCACAGGGTGTTGTAGTACGCGCCGGAGTAGATCGACAGGTCGTGGCTGCTGTCGCCGGCGCTGCCGCTCGATTCGCCGTATAGGTATTGCAGCGCAATGACGTCCATCAGCATTGGCGCGATCGGCATCGAGCCCTGGTAGGCGCCGTCGCCGCCGTTCTCCAGACGGTCGTACGACATGACCGACAGCCACTGCCGGTCGACGAATGCGATCTCGAGATCGGCGTAGGTCGGCCGTCCGCTGCCGCCGTCGTCGTGCGGATGCTTCAGGCCCATGCCGTGCAGCACCTCATGCAGCAGCAACGCGAAGCCGTTGCTGCCGACCTCGAAGGTCAGCGACGCGATGAACGCGTTGTTGTAGTTCATCCAGGTGTCGCCGGCGGCGCCCGCATACTCGGTGACGTCCGCCCGCGCGGACGGGAAGTTGCAGAACGCGGTCTGGCCGGTGGTGGTGAAGCGGTTGTCGTTAGTCACGCGGCCGGCACTGTCGACGCCGTTATAGGCAAACGTGATGTTCATGTCTGCGCCCGACTCGTAGGCGAGCTGGTAGCCGGGCTTGCCCGTCGTCGACGTGAAGTAGCCGAGGAACTGAAAGTCGGGCTCGATGTAGTAGCCGACGTTGTTGAACACCTCGCGCAGGTTGTCCTGCGTCGCGCTCGATTGCAGTGTCGGGTGGTTCCACTGCGAGCCGGATACCGACCAGCCGATGGTCCGGTCGCCGCTCGACGGGAACAGCCAGCGCCAACCGTTGATCGTGGCCTCGACGTCGGTGTTTGAGGTGATCGGCAGCGCGGAGAATGACGGAGTTGGACGCATGGTTCAGGGCCCCTCTGGGCGATGGCGGCGCTTGGGCCGGAAGGTCGCCAGGGTAGGGCGCCGGCCCCGGATTGCCAACCCTCGGATGGATGAGACAGACAGCCGTCGCACGCGCACACCTCAGCCTTGGTCTGAGCGTCGCAGGCGTTCGCTCGGTGACGCGGAGGTCTGCCCCGGCAGCAGCGGCGCGCCGGCCACGACGCGACTGCCAAGCAGGATTCGTGCGCCGGACCTTGTCAGCCGCGGATGAGGATGTCGGGGTGCGTGGTCTCGAGGATGCGGCGCCGCACCGCTTCCTTGACGCGGATGTCGCGCACGTCCAGCGGGTTGAAGTCGTCGGTCAGCACCGGCCCTGCCGCCGGCAGATCGACCGGGCGGCCGTAGACCTTGCGCAGCAGCGGCTCGGCCAGCGGATGGGCCGGCTCGGGCAGGCCCGGCGGCAGCGCGCGGCGCGGACCGTCGTAGGCCACGACCACCAGGTTGCCGGCCTCGCCCGCGCTCGCGGGATCGAAGGCCGGGTACACCTCCACGGTGGTGAAGACCGCGCGCAGGGTCGACACCACGCCGGCGGTCATCGCGGCGTCGGCGCCCAAGCCGCCGACCAGGTTGGTGGCCAGCACGCCGCCGTCGACCAGCCGCTGGCGGGCCAGACGCAGCGCCTCGACGCTGAGCAGGTGCCCCGGCGTGGTGTCGCCGTTGAAGACGTCGAGGATCAGGTAGTCGTAGCGCCGACCCGGACGGGCAAGAAAGTAGCGCGCATCGTCGAGATGGACCTCGCCGCGCGCGTCGAAGCCGAACCAGCGGCGCGCGATATCGACCACCGCGGGGTCGATGTCGACCACGTCGGTGGCGACGCCGCGCGCCTGGTACCACATCGGCACCACGCCGGCGCCGACGCCGATCACCAGGCAGCTGCGGCCGCCCGGGTGCAGCGCCACGGGCAGCCACTGCAGCAGGTACGCGTACTCGTAGACCGAGCGCCGCGTTGCCATGTCAATGCCGCCCTGCACCAGGCCATCGATGATCATCTCGCGCTGGTGCAGGTCCTTGAAACGGTAGTCGACGACGCGGATGGTGCCGTAGGCGCTGTCCTGCGAATGCACGACCGTGGCGCGTGTGCCGTCGGGCATGGTCACCGACGGCAGCTCGGCACGCGGCAGCAACGCGATCAGCACAAGCGGTGCCAACGCAACGGCCCAGCGGCGCCGCAAGAGCACGAAATACAGTGCGCCCAGGGCGACGAGCACGAGACCGGCGAGGAAGAACGCACGCGCCACGCCGATGTAGGCGATGAGGAAGAACCCGGTCGAGACCGTGCCGACGAAGCTGCCGGCGGTGGAAACAGCCGTGAAGACGCCGATCGTGCGGCCCAGGCGCCCCCACTCGTGCGCTGCCAGCCGGACGACGAAGGGCGACACGCAACCGAGCAGGAACAGGCCCGGCCCGAACAACAGCAGCGCACTGGCCAGCGCCCCCAGGCGCAGTCCGAGCGGCAAGGTGGCCTGCAGCACCGGCGCCTTGAGCAGCGGCACCAGTGCCACCAGCACGCCGGCGGCCATGATCAACGCGTACAGCAGCGTCGGCGTGGGGTAGCGGTCGGCCAGCTGCCCGCCGACGGCGTAGCCGAGCGCCAGCGCCAGCAGCGTCACCGTGATAAGCGCCGTCCAGACGAACAGGCTGACGCCAAAGAACGGACCGATGACGCGCGAGCCGAGCACCTCGACGACCATCACCAGGGCACCGGTAATGGCTGCCGTGAACAGCAGGAAGCCCGGCGGCACGTTCGTACGCGGGGCAGGATCGGTGTGCGGTGGCAGGGTCATGTTGGCTGGCGCCCGATCGTAACCAGGCGCGGCCTTGGGGGCGCGCTCTGTCACCGCGCCGCGCAGCCGCCGATCAATTCGACCGTCATGCCGCGGCGTGATGCACGACGCAGCACGCACTCGGCTCAGCCTCTCAGGCGAGCGCTTTGACCTTCAAGCGCGACGCATGCAGCAGTGGCTCGGTGTAGCCGCTGGGTTGCGACAAGCCCTTGAACACCAGATCGCTTGCGGCCTGGAACGCCGCCGACCGGTCGACGTTGCCGGCCATGTTGCAGTAGATCGGGTCAGCTGCATTTTGCTTGTCCACCACCCTGGCCATGCGCTTCAAGGTGCTCTTCACTTGCGCCTTGGTGACCACGCCGTGGTGCAGCCAGTTGGCCATGTGCTGGCTGCTGATGCGCAGCGTGGCGCGGTCTTCCATCAGGGCGACGTTATGGATGTCGGGCACCTTCGAACAGCCCACGCCCTGGTCGACCCAGCGCACCACGTAGCCCAGGATGCCCTGCGCGTTGTTGTCCAGTTCCTGCTGCTTGTCGGCGTCGGTCCAGTTGGGCCTCTTGACCACGGGAATGGTCAGCAGGCCTTCGAGGATGGCGTCGCGCTCGGCATCGAGATCGCCATCCTCCAGTTCCTTCTGTACCTTGAACACGTCGACCTGGTGATAGTGCAGCGCGTGCAGCGTGGCCGCGGTCGGGCTGGGCACCCAGGCGGTGTTGGCGCCGGCCAGGGGGTGGGCGATCTTTTGCTGCAGCATCGCGGCCATCAGGTCGGGCATGGCCCACATGCCCTTGCCGATCTGCGCCTTGCCGCGCAGGCCGCATTCCAGTCCCACCAGCACGTTGTTGCGCTCGTAGGCCTGGATCCATCGGCTGGCCTTCATGTCGCCCTTGCGCAGCATCGGCCCGGCCTGCATGGCGCTGTGCATCTCGTCACCGGTGCGGTCGAGGAAGCCCGTGTTGATGAAGGCCACGCGGTCGGCGGCGGCTGCGATGCAGGCCTTCAGGTTGACGCTGGTGCGGCGTTCCTCGTCCATGATGCCGAGCTTGACGGTGGCCCTGGGCAGGCCCAGTAGCTGTTCGACGCGGCCGAACAGGTCGCTCGCAAAGGCCACCTCGGCCGGGCCGTGCATCTTGGGTTTGACGATGTAGACCGAGCCGCGACGCGTATTGCGGATGCCGTTGGCGCCGCCGCCCTTCAGGTCGTGCAGCGCAATGGTGGTGGTGATGACGGCATCCAGGATCCCTTCGGGGATCTCGCGGCTGTCGGCGCCCCACAGGATCGCCGGGTTCGTCATCAGATGGCCGACGTTGCGCACGAACAGCAGCGAGCGGCCGTGCAGCGCGACGTCTTCGCCGCGCGGGCCGGTGTACTGGCGGTCCGGGTTGAGGCCACGCATGATGGTCGTGCCGCCCTTGCTGACTGCTTCAGTCAGCGTGCCCTTGAGGATGCCCAGCCAGTTGCCGTAGGCCTGCACCTTGTCGTCGGCATCGACCACGGCCACCGAATCCTCGAGGTCGAGAATGGTCGACAGCGCCGACTCGAGCACCAGGTCGCACACGCCGGCCGGGTCGGTGCCGCCGATCGCCGTCTCGCGGTCGATGCGGATGTCGATGTGCAGGCCGTGGTGCGACAGCAGCAGCGCCGACGGCGCAGCCATCTCGCCCTGGAAACCGACGAACTGGGCCGGGTTCTTCAAACCGACGACGCTGCCGTTCTTCAGCGTGACGGCGACTTGGTTGTCGACCACGCGGTAGGCGATCGAATCGACGTGCGACGCCTTCTTCAGCGGCACGCAGCGGTCGAGCACGTGGCGCGCGTATTCGATGACCTTGGCACCGCGCAGCGGGTTGTAGCCGGGTCCCCGGGTGGCGCCGTCGTGCTGCGCCAGCGCATCGGTGCCGTACAGGGCGTCATACAGCGAGCCCCAGCGTGCGTTGGCAGCGTTCAGCGCGTAGCGTGCGTTGGTGATCGGCACCACCAGTTGCGGGCCGGCCTGCAGCGCCAGTTCGGCGTCGACGTTCTTCGTCGTTGCCTTGACTGTGTCGGGCACCGGCACGAGGTAGCCGATCTGCTGCAGGAACTTGCGGTACCTGGCCATGCTCCTGATCGGGCCTGGGTACTTGCGGTGCCAGGCATCGAGTTCGCTTTGCAGGCGGTCGCGCTCGGCCAGCAGGGCGGCGTTCTTCGGCGCCAGGTCATGCACCAGGGCATCGAAGCCGTGCCAGAAGGCAGCCGGTTCGATGCCCGTTCCGGGCAGCACCTGCTCATCGATGAAGCGCTGCAGCTTGCTGGCCACCTGCAGGCGGTGAATGGCGGTGCGCTCGGTCATGGTCAGGTCCCTCGGGGCGGTTTTCGATCTCAGGTCGGAATGCGGTCGAGCACATCATGCAGGCTGCTGCCGAGTTTCATGCAGGGACTCTATTCGAACCGCGATCGCGCATTAACCATCGCTGAATTCATGGATTCATGCGACTTTGATGCATAGTTGCGACTCATGGACCGGCTCAAGCAGATCGAGGCGCTCGTTTCCGTGGCCGGCAGAGGCAGCCTGACGGCTGCCGCCCGCGCCGCAGGCGTGGCGCCGGCAGTGATTGGCCGGCGCATCGATGCTCTGGAAGAACGACTCGGCGTCAAGCTGCTCCTGCGCACCACACGGCGCGTCACGCTCACGCACGAAGGCAGTGCCTTCGTCGAGGACTGCCAGCGCCTGCTGGCCGACCTGGCCAATGCCGAGGCCAGCGTCAGCGCCGGCGGCGTGAAGGCCAGCGGCCACCTGCGCATCACCGCCCCGGCCGGGTTCGGGCGCCGGCACGTGGCACCGCTGGTGCCGGTCTTCCTGGCGCAGCACCCTGATGTCAGCGTGTCGCTGAACCTGTCGGACCGCGTGGTCGACATCGTCAACGAAGGCTTCGACTGCGCAGTGCGGGTGGGTGAGTTGAGCGATTCCAGCCTGGTCAGCGTGCGGCTGGCCGACAACCGCCGGCTGTGCGTGGCCGCCCCGGCCTACTTGCAGCGCGCGGGGGTGCCAGCCACGCCAGCCGAACTGTCACGCCACGAGTGCCTGACCTTGTCGTCCGATGCCAGCCAGGCGCGCGGTTGGGCCTTCATGGTCGACGGGGCGCTGACGCACCTGCGGCCCAGCGCACGCCTGGACTGCAGTGACGGCCAGGTGTTGCATGACTGGTGTCTGGCCGGCCTGGGGATCGCCTGGCGCAGCACCTGGGAGGTCGAGAGCGAGGTCCAGGCCGGACAACTGGTGCTGCTGCTCGAGGCTTACGCGGCACCACCAAACGGCATCTTCGCGGTCGTTCCACAGCGCAAGCACCTGCCCTTGCGCGTGCGGCTGTGGATCGACTTCGTCAAGCACCGCTACGGCGACACCGCGTACTGGCTTGCGGCCTGAAAACGCATCGGGCCGGCCGGACTTTCAGGCAGTGGCGCCTTACTTCTTGGCGCCCGACGCCGCCGCCGTCGGCGCGCCGGCGTCAGCATTGCACTTCTTGATGTGGCTGTTGCGCGCGGCACCAGCCAGCTTCTTGTCGTCGGCCGATTTCACGCACTCGGGCTTGCCCGCAGCCGCGCCACTGCCACCCGCGTCGGCGTTGCACTTCTTGAGGTGGCTGTTGCGCGCCGCGCCGGCGAGTTTCTTCTCGTCAGCCGACTTCTCGCAGGCCGACTTGTCCTTGGCCATCGCGGCACCGGCGTGCGAAGCAGCATGCACCGGGGTGGCCAGGTACAGGGCGGCACACAGGGCCAGGGTCGTGGACAGGATCTTCAGCATATTCGCCTCACTTTGTCTAGGAGTGCCGCCTTGCGGCAAGGGGGTGGATAGAGCGCCAGGCGGCGCGGACGATTCCAGCACGCCCGCCGCAGCGCAGCAATCCAACAACGCCTCAGGCCGCGTCATGGCTGACGCAGATGCTGCACATCTGCGACCGCACTCCCGGCCACCGAATCAGCGGCTGCGCGGTGTTTGGGCCAGCGCGTCCTGTGCGGCATGCAGGCGGCGGACCAGCACCTTGATGAAGGCGCCGTCGAAAAGATGGCGCGTGGGCACCGACAACTGGCCCAGGGTCTGCGGAGTGAAGGCGATCGTGGTTGCCGGCTCGGCGACGATCACGTCGGCGCTGTGCACATGCAGTGCCGGATTCGGTGCCAGGTAGGCCATCTCGCCAACCGAGGTACCCGCCCCCAGCTGCGCCACGCGCTGGCCGTCGCGGAAAACGTCGACCGAACCGGTGGCCAGGATGTGGAAGTCATTGCCCTCCTGGCCCTTACGGTAGATCGCATGACCGAAGGGCAGCCGCCGCCAGCGCGCGCGGCGCACCACTTCCCACAGCTCCACGTCACCAAAACCCTGGAAGAAGTCGAGCGAGCGCAGCAGGTTGAAACGCTCGGAGTCGAGCACGCCCTGCAGCTGGCCGCGCGGCACCTCGCGCTCGGTGATCAGGGCCGACAGGGCCTGCGCAAACTGGTCCCAATCGGCGGGTCGCTGGTCGCGGTTCTTGGCCAGCGCACCCAGTATCAGCAGGTCCAGCCGCTCTGACACCCCTTCGCGCAGCCCGCGCAGGGAGGCGGGTTGCTGGGTGTAGATCTGGTGCATGATGGCCTGCTGCCGCGTTGCGTCAAAGGGTGGGCGGCCGGCAATCAGGTGGTACAGCACCGCGCCCAGCGAATAGATGTCGGCCCGGCAGTCCAGCGTGTCACCGTCGAGCTGCTCGGGCGACATGTAAGCCAGCGAACCGACCCGGTAGACCTGGGTCGCGTCCGAGGACTGGTTGAAGGCGCTGCCGAAGTCCGTGATCTTCACGTCCACGACCTGGTCTGCTTCCATCACGGCCAGCAGGTTGGCAGGCTTGACGTCGCGGTGGATCACACCCTGTCGATAGACATAGCCCAGCGCCATCGCGCACTTGAAGCCGACTTCGACGATCTGATCGAGCGGCAGCAGCGCATCGGCGCGACAAAAGCGCCGCAGCGTCACGCCGTTGACGTACTCCATCACCAGATAAGGTGCCGCGTCGTCGAACACGGCGTCGAAGATCTGCACCACGTTCGGGTGGTTCAGGCGGCCGACGAGTGCAGCCTCGGCAGCGAAGAAGCGGCGCTGGAAATGCGATTCACGCGAGTCGGGCATCAGGCCCAGCCGGACGCGCTTGATGGCGACGTCGATGCCGCGAAACTCGTCGTGGGCAAGGAAGACTTCGCTGGTGGCGCCCTCGCCCAGCCGGGCCAGCAGCGAGTATTTGCCGATCTGCGCTGGCAACGGGGGCGGCGTGGGCCTGGGAATGGGTCTGGGACTGGACTGGAGCGTGACGGACATGGCGATGACCAGGGCCTCGGATCGCGCCCTCAGCGCTGATGGTGCCCGAGCAGCGCTGCAGCGAAACCTCCATCAGCGGGGCATTCAGGGTGCTATAGCGAACGCCACGGCGTGGCCGGTTGAGCCCGGACCCCACCCGTAGAATCGTCGGATGATCCAAGCCAAGCAAGAGTTGTTGCAGGCCCTGACGCGGGCGCTGGCGCAGCTGGCCCCCGAGGCGCCGCCGGCAGCGGTCTTCGAATCGCCCAAGCAAGCCGCGCATGGCGACTTGGCGATCACGGCCGCGATGGCGCTGGCACGCAGTCTGAAGAAGAACCCGCGCGAGGTCGCGCAAGCCTTGATCGACCGTCTGCAGACCGAGCCCGCCGTGCAACGCTGGGTGGCAGCGCTCGAGATCGCCGGGCCCGGCTTCGTCAACCTGCGCCTGACCGCGGCCGCGCGCCAGGCAGTGGTCTGCGACGTCTTGGCCGCCGGTGACGGCTACGGCCGCCAAGTGGCCAACGCTCGCCGCGTGATGGTCGAGTTCGTTTCGGCCAACCCGACCGGTCCGCTGCATCTGGGCCATGCGCGGCAGGCCGCCTTGGGCGACGCGTTGTGCAACCTGCTGACCACTCAAGGCTGGTCGGTGACGCGCGAGTTCTATTACAACGACGCCGGGGTGCAGATCGCCACGCTGGCAAGGTCCACGCAGAGCCGTTTGCGGGGCATCAAGCCTGGCGCTGCCGGCTGGCCCGAGGTGGCCTACAACGGCGACTACATCCAGGACATCGCCGACGACTTTGCGGCCGGTAAGACGGTGCGCGCCGACGACCGCGAGTTCACGGCCACGGGCGACGTGGCCGACCTCGACGGCATCCGCCAGTTCGCCGTGGCCTACCTGCGCCACGAGCAGGATCTCGACCTGCAGGCGTTCGGGCTCAGGTTCGACAATTACTTTCTCGAGTCCAGCCTCTATGGCAGCGGGCGCGTGCAGGCCATCGTCGATCGGCTGGTGGCCAAGGGCAAGACGTTCGAAAAGGACGGTGCGCTGTGGCTGCGCAGCACCGAGTATGGTGACGACAAGGACCGCGTGATGCGCAAGTCCGACGGCTCGTACACCTACTTCGTGCCCGACGTCGCCTACCACATCGACAAGTTCGAACGCGGCTTCGACAAGGTCGTCAACGTGCAGGGAACCGACCATCATGGCACCGTCGCCCGGGTGCGCGCCGGGCTGCAGGCGGCCGACGTGGGCATCCCGCAGGGCTACCCCGACTACGTGCTGCACAAGATGGTGACCGTGATGCGCGGTGGCGCCGAGGTCAAGATCTCCAAGCGCGCCGGCACCTACGTCACGCTGCGCGACCTGATCGACTGGACCAGCCGCGACGCGGTGCGCTTCTTCCTCATCAGCCGCAAGGCCGACACCGAGTTCGTCTTCGACGTCGACCTGGCGCTCAAGGCCAGCGACGAGAACCCGGTCTTCTACGTGCAATACGCCCATGCACGCATCTGCTCGGTGCTGGCGCAGTACGTGCTGCAAGGCGGAGACGCCAACCCGGCCGCACTGGCCGCGGCCGACCGGTCGCTGCTGGTGGCGCCGTCGGAGCAGACCGTGTTGCTCAAGCTGGCCGACTATCCTGCGCTGCTGACCCGTGCCGCCGCCGACATGGCGCCCCACGACGTGGCCTTCTACCTGCGCGACCTGTCGGCCGCGCTGCACACCTGGTATGGCGCCGAGCGCTTCCTGGCCGACGATCCGACGCTGGCCCGCGCCCGCATGGCCCTGCTGGCCGCCACGCGGCAGGTGCTGCGCAACGCGCTGGCGGTGCTGGGGGTGAGCGCGCCCGAGGCGATGGCGCGCGAGCTGGCGACGGAGGCCGTGGCGTGATCGGGCAACGGGGCGGCTTTGTGTTGGGCGTCGTCGTCGGCCTGCTGCTCGGGCTGTCGATCGCGCTCGGCGTGGCGTTGTACATCACCAAGGCCCCGGTGCCCTTCGTCAACAAGGTGCCGCTGCGCACGGCTGAACAGGATCAGGCCGAGCAGGCACGCAACCGCAACTGGGACCCCAACGCCGGGCTCGCGGGCAAGAGCGCCAGGCCGCTAGTCACGCCCGGCGCTGCCGCCGTCGCGGCATCGGGCAGCGGCGCGGCCGTGGCAGTCCCGGCTGCCAACACAGCGCCGGATGCAGCCAATGCGCCGACGCGCCCGGCACGTGACCCGACCGCCATCCTGACCGGAGCTGCCAAGCCGTCCCCAGCCCCGGCTTCCGGGCCGACGGCGCCGCGCAGCGGCGAACCCTTCGTCTACTTCGTGCAGATCGGCGCCTACACGCGCGCTGAAGAGGCCGAGCAGCAACGTGCCAGGCTGGCGCTGATCGGCCAGACCGCCAGAGTCACTGAGCGCGAGCAGAACGGTCGCGTGGTCTACCGTGTGCGCCTGGGCCCGTTCGAAACCCGCGGCGACGCCGACGGCCTGCTCGGCAAGTTGCAGGAAGCCGGCATCGAGTCCCAACTGGTGCGCGTCGAACGACCCTGAGAATCCGGCCGCGGGCCGGAACTCCACTCGGTCGATCGACTCCACTTCCGATCCCCTAGTCTTCCCGAACCGAAAGGAACTCCATGAAGCGGCGCGATTTCTCGATTCAGCTGGCCGGCGCCGGCCTGTCCCTGGCGGTTGCCAACCCGGCGCTCGCACAGTCCCCGGTCGAAGGTACCCACTACATCAAGCTGTCGGAGCCGGTCGCGCCAGGCATGCTGCCAGCCGCCGGCAAGATCGATGTCTCGGAGTTCTTCTGGTACGAGTGCCCGCACTGCAATGCCTTCGAGCCGCTGCTTGAGCCCTGGGCCAAGCGGTTGCCGGCGGACGTAGCCTTTCGCCGCGTGCCGGTGGGCTTCACCGCCCGCCACCAGGTGGCACAGAAGCTGTACTACGCACTCGAGGAAACCGGTGCCCTCGAGCTCGCGCATCGCAAGGTCTTCGCGGCCATCCATGGCCAGGGCCAGCGACTGACGAGCGAGAACGACGCCGTGGCGCTTGCCACCGCAGCGGGTGCCGACAAGGCCAAGTTCAGCGACAGCTTCAAGTCCTTCCAGGTCAACACCAAGGCCGCCAAGGCGCGGCAGTTGTCCGATTCCTACAAAGTCGACAGTGTGCCGATGATGGGCATTGATGGCCGCTACTTCACGTCGGCGGCATTGGCCGGAAGCCATGACCGTGCGCTGTCGGTGGCGAACTTCCTGATCCAGCGCGCTCGCAAGGGCTGACAGGCTGACCACGCACGACGCCGCAAGGAGTCGTGTGTCTGTCGCGGGCCAACGGTGGGCCGGCCATGTCGGCGCGGTGGGCGGTGATTTCTGGGGCAGTATGATCCCGCAGCCTGGGCCCCGCGTAGCGTCCGATGGGCTGTGGTTTTGCGATCAGAAGGCGGTCGTCCGAATCCAACTTCGAGCGCCGCCCAGCTCCTTCCGAAGGCGAGTTGGATCTTTGTTCGCTGCCTGATATCGCCAGTCGTCCAAGACCCGACGCCATGTTGGACGACTCGAGGCCTTGTTGGCAGGCCACAATGCGATTCCAGTCGTTTCGCGCCAGACTTGCGACTACAATGCCCTGCAAGTTTCATGCCGCAGATGACTTCCCTCCGCCCCACACTGTCGCTTCACCGCGCCCACCTGGCTGTGTTGCTGTGCGCGTTGGCGTTTCCGGTGGCTGCCGAGAAGGCCGATCGTGGCAAGCCGATGGAAGTGCTGGCCGACAAGTCGGGCAGCGCCGACCTGCAAAACCAGGTCAGCCGCTTCAGCGGCAATGTCGTCATCACCCAGGGCACCATGGTCATCAAGGCCGACCGGGTGGAGATCCGGCAGACGGCCGACGGCTTTCATGTCGGCACGGCCTGGGGTGTTGCCGGCGCTCCGGTGAGCTATCGCCAGAAGCGCGACGGCGTCAACGAGTTCGTCGAAGGAGCGGCTGAACGCGTCGAGTTCGACGGTCGCAGCGAGGTGCTGCGCTTCGTCGGCAGCAGCGTGGTGCGCCGGCTTCGCGGGGGCGAGACGGTCGACGAGATCACCGGTTCGCTGATCACCTGGAACCACAACGCCGAGCTGTTCAGCGTGCAGGGCGGCACGCCAACCACGGCCAACCCGAGCGGTCGGGTACGAGCGGTATTGAGCCCGCGCCCGGGTAGCGCGGCAGCCGAGGCTGCGTCCAGGCCTGCGTCGGGCCGTGCGGAGCCACGCTGATGGACATCCGAGCCCGGGCATCGCTGCCGAGCCGGCTGGAGGCCGAGCACCTGGGCAAGACCTACGGTGCCCGCCGCGTGGTGCAGGACGTGCATCTGGCCGTCAGCGCCGGCGAGGTGGTCGGCCTGCTCGGCCCGAATGGCGCCGGCAAGACGACCACCTTCTACATGGTGGTCGGCCTGGTGCGTGCCGACGAAGGCGAGATCCGGATTGACGGCATACCGGTCGAAGGCATGCCCATCCATCGCCGCTCGCGCATGGGCCTGTCCTACTTGCCGCAGGAGGCCTCGATCTTCCGCAAGCTCAATGTCGAGGAGAACATCCGTGCCGTGCTCGAGCTGCAGCTCGGCCCCGATGGCCGGGCCTTCAAGCCGGCGCTGATCGAAGAGCTGCTGGACCGGCTGC
>JANOJJ010000134.1:0-5607 GCA_031408155.1 Rubrivivax sp. | reverse complement strand
CGCCTGCTGCTGCTGATCGATGTCAGCCGCTCGATGGCGCCGTACAGCTTCTTCTACCTGCGGCTGGCGCGTGCGCTCGGCGCCGAGCTGACCGACGTGCAGAGCTTCATCTTCCACACCCGGGTGACCGCGGTGTCGCAGGCCTTGCACGACCCCGACCCCTGGCGCGCGCAGGAGCGGCTGCACCTGATCGCGCACGGCTGGGCCGGCGGCACGCGCATCGGTGACAGCCTGGCTCAGTTCAACCGCGAACACGCCGCGCGCTGCGTGCATGCACGGACCGCGATCCTGATCATGAGCGACGGCTACGACACCGGCGACCCGGCACGCCTGGCGACCGAACTGGCGCAGTTGCGGCGCCGCGCCCGGCGCCTGGTCTGGCTCAATCCCTTGTGCACCCGCCCCGGCTATGCGCCCGTCTGCCAGGGTATGCAGGCGGCGTTGCCGCACCTGGACCTGCTGGCGCCGGGGGCCGATCTGGCCAGCATCCAGGCGGTGTTGCCCGAGTTGCTGGCAGCGTTGCAATGATCACCACCAGCGCGCGCGTCGCGTCCAGCGGAGACTGACATGGGTTGCATCCTGAAGGGCAACAGCGGCCTGTACAGCCGCATGACGGTGGGCGCCGTGCTGCTGGCGGCCGGCGCTGGCCGGCGCCTGGGCGGGCGGCCGAAAGCGCTGCTCGAACTGGGCGGCGTGCCGCTGATCCTGCGCCAGTTGATCGCTCTGTCGGGCGCTGGCGTCGACGAGGTCGTGGTCGTGCTCGGCCACCACGCCGATGCGGTCGAAGCCGCGGTGCGGGCGTTTCCGATCACGCTGGTGCACAACCCCTCGCCCGACGACGGGCAGGCGTCGTCGGTGCGCTGCGGGCTGCAGGCCCTGTCGAGCCGGCTCGACGCGGTGATGGTCGCGCTGGCCGACCAGCCGCTGGTCAATGCGCAGGACATCACCGACCTCATCGGTGCCTTCAAGAAGCGCGGCGATGCGGCGATGGTGGTGCCGCGCGTGAGCAGCGGCGGCGGCCAGGGCCAGCCGGGCAACCCGGTCATCTTCGAAGCTGCCTTGCGCGACGAATGGCTCGCCGCTGCAGCCGACGCGACCGGCCGGCACTGGCGCGAAGCCAACCCGCAGCGCGTGCGCTGGCTCGAGACCGACAACCGCCGCTACCAGGTCGACATCGACACCCCCGAAGACCTGCAGCGCTTCACCGCCAGCACCGGGCATGTGCTGAGCTGGCCGGCCGCACTCGCCTTGCAGCCGCAGTGAGCCCCACCGCAGCCAGCCGTGGGCTGAGCCTGCGCCTGAGCCTGGCGCGTGCCGCTGCATGGACGCTGCTGATCTCGGGCTGGATCGGGCTGGGCAGCTTTGCGGTGGTGCTGGCGCCGGGGCTGACGAGCGCGTTCGCGCTGGTCGCGCTGTGGTTGCTGTTGCTCGGCGCTGCGGCCTCGGTCGCCACGCGCGACGCAACGCGGGTGTGGCTGCGCCGGCTGGCGCTGCTGGCCTGCGCCGGGCTCGGTGCGGTCGCGTTGCACGCTGCGCCGCGCGGCGGCGGCGTACCGGTCTTGCTGCTGGCCGTGTTCGGCTGGGCCGGCCTGACGGCGCTGGCATCGGGGGTGGTGCGCAGCTTGCGGCTGGCGCAGCGCACGATGCCGGGGCCGCCGATCGGGGCTGCCAGCCTGGGCGCGCTGTGCGCTGCGGTCGTGCTCGCCGACCTGGGCGACCTGCATGCGCTGGCCTGGCGGCTGGGTGCGCTGGTCTCGGCGGCGGCCCTGTTGCTGGCGGCCCTGCAGCCCGGCAGCGTTGACCGATCGCCACAGCGGCGCTGTCGCGCCGGCCTGTTCGACTGTTCTCTGCCGGCCTGGCCGGCGGGGGCGTGGCACGACAGCCTGCAATGGCCGACCCTGCTGGCCGGCCTGGCGATGCTGCCGATGATGGCCTCGCTGCCCTTGATGGTGGCCTGGTGCCGTGCCGAGGCGATCGCGCCGCAGACCGTGGTCGCGCTGCATCTGGCGGCGATGTTCGCGCCCGCCCTGCTGCTGCAGCATCGCGTGAGCGTGCGCTGGTCGACTCGAACCCTGGCCTCGGTATGCGCGCTGGGCCTGGCCAGCGGTGCGGTGGTGGTGGTCTGGGCAGCGGCGCCCTGGAACCTGCTCGGCCTGGCCGTTGCGCAGGGTGCGGCCTGGGGACTGGCCTGGGTCGGGCAACTGTGGGCGCCCGATCGGCGCAGCCGGGCCGGGGCGTCAGCGCTGCGCGCGGCCATCGGCTACGCGCTGTTGACGCTGGCCTTCGGCGCTGTCGTCGAACAGTTCGGCGCAGCCGGCGTTGCCGCCACCCACGCCGCGCTGGGCCTGGCCGCAGCCGCGGCCTGGTTGTTCGCCACCGCGTCCGCCCGCTTGCACCCGAGCGCTGCAAGTCAGCCCGGGCCGCACGGCGAGGGGCTGTGAAGCGGGGCGTCAGCCCTCGCGCGCGGGACGCGCTCGTGCCTTCGCCAGCCGTGCGGGCACAAGCTTTGGGCCGGCACGCGCGGGCTCAGCCGTCGGACACGAGATGTCCTCCGGCCTTCGTAGGCGGCAAGCCCCGCGCAGGCGGGCCTTGCCGTCCGACTCAGAACTCGCCGGGATAGGCCTCGCGCAGCTGCTGCAGTTGGTATTCGACGTCTGCCGCCGGTGATCGCGCAGCAGCTTGCCGAACGCTGTGTGCAACGCGCTGGCGGCTCTGGCTGCGCACCGGGTCGGCCGGCTCTGCGGCGCCGTAGGCCATCACTTGCTTGAGCGTCAGCACCAGCTGCAGCGCCAGCCAGGGATCGCGCGCCTGCTCGAACTGACGGCAGACGAAATCGGCAACCTCGGCCTGCTGCCCCGCCCAGCGGCCCTGCATCAGGCCCCAGGCCACGATGCCGGTGGCATAACTGTGCAACTGATTGGTCTGCCCGGGTTGCACCAGCAAGGCTGACAGCGCAGCCTGCAGGCGCGGCCAGTCGGCTGCGTCATCGGCCACCAGTGAGCGCAGCGCGGCCTGGCGGCCGATGTCGCCGGGCGCCGATTTCAGGTACTCGAACCAGGCTGCCTGGCGCTGCGCCCGGTCGGGCAGGGCCTGGATCAGCGCCGCACGGCGCAGCGTCGCCAGCAGGCCGGGCTCGCGGCCGGGCAGCACGCGCAGCGTCGGCTTGGCCGGGTCGCCGTGGAAGAACAGCAGCGCCTCGTCGTGCGGGCCCAGCTCGCCCAGGTCGCGCTCCCAGGCCGCCACCGGTTGCGCCGGTGGCAGCATGGCCGACTGTTCGGGCCGCACGAAGGGCACCACGTCGCCGCCGGGCAGCTTGCCCTTGATGAGCGTGGGCTGCTCGACCCGGCCCGATACGGTCCAGCGCAGCGCAAACCCGTCGGGGCCGGGCTGCGACATCTCGACCACCTGCTTCGAGTAGCGCGACACCGGTCCGGTAGCCACTGCGTAAGAGGCTGCAAGCAGCGTCTCGGGCCCGACCCGGTAGATGTGGTCGGCCCGGCTGGTATCGAATGAATCAACCGTCATGAGCGGACTTCCTGCAGCGAGTGCGATCACCAAGGCGGCGAACATCGGTCACGGAATGGCGGTGGTCGTCGCCGCGACCGTCGAGTTGTAGACCGGCGCCGTCAACACCGGGTTGCTGCCCTTGCCGTTGCCCACCGCGCCGATGCCGGCGGGTTTGGAGGTCGGCGCGCAGCGGTTGCTGCCGCCCGCGGCCACCGGCTGGGTGGTGTCGACGGCGTAGTCGAGCCCGCAGTCCCAGTTGAAATGCTTCTGGAAGGCAAACGAGCCCGCCAGGTCACGCGCGCTCCATTCGATGTTCTGCACCACAAGCCAGGCGGTGAAGGTGTCCTTGAAGGTCACGCGCTGCAACTGCCGTCGGGTGGCTGGCGGTGGCGCCGGCGACGCCGCGCGCGTGTCGACCCAGGCGACGCCGAAGTTGCCCGGCGAGTCTTCGTGGTGCGCCGTCTGCGTCTCCTGGTCGGCGGTGTAGGGCGTGACCCAGAAGTAGAACGGGAAGGTCGGTGCGCCGGTAATGATGTCGCGGATCGGCATGCTCGGTGGCGACCAACTGATCTGCGTGTTGGTGTAGCGGATCTTCAGTTCGGTGGTCAGCATGGTCTGCAGCCAGCCGACCCGGTGGTTGGCGGCGCAGGCCGCCTTGCGCGGGCACGAGGCATGCAGCTTGATCTTGACGCGCGCGGGTCGGTGGTCATGGTCGGCGTGCCGGGCGCGTTGCCGAAGAACGACTGCGTCGGCTGGTCGACCACCTGGGTCACGCCGCCGGTGACCGTGGTGTTGGTGACGTCGAACTCGATCGAATGGATGGGCACCGGCTTGCTGTCGGTGGCGGTGCCGTCGGGGTGGGTGTAGGTCACCGTGACGGTGGGCTTTTGCTCGGGGATCTTGCCGGTGGCGTCGTCGGCCTTGAAGCCGAGCAGGTTGGTGTTGTCGCCGGTCAGCAAGGGCTTGCCGGCGCCGTCGACCAGCGCGGCGTTGCTGCCGCCGCTGATCGACCAGGCATAGGTGCCGCCGGCGGGCGTGCCGACAGCGGTGATTGGCAGCGGGTGGCCCGGGCAGGCCACCCCGACCGTCAGCTTGATGACCACCGTGACCTTGGGCTTGGGTTTGGGCGGGGGCTTGGGCTTGGGCTTGGGCTTGGGCTTGGGCGGCGGCGGAGCCGGTCCGGGGCCCCCACCGCCACCGCCACCGCCGCCACCGCCACCGCCGAGGTCGTTGTGCTGGCAGATGCGCAGCCGGCTGCGCGCCATCTCGGCCGCCAGTGCGGTGATCAGCCGGCCGTCGCCGGTGCGGTACAGCGCGTGGAACTCGTCGCCATCGCAGGCCACGCAGCGCAGGTAGGCCATCGCGGAAGGGTCGGTCCTGCCGTGTCGCAGCCATTCGCCGGCCGGCTCGCTCTCGAACGGCGGCCAGGCGTCTTCGCAGTCCGGGCAGACGTGCCGATAGCACAGGCGCGGACCATCGGCGTCGGATGGGGGGTCGAATTCCGGCAAGGTGTGCAAGCTGCTGGTGCGAAGGCGCCGAGTATTGCGCCGACCGCGCCGACGCACACCCCCCAACGTGACGACAACAGGGTCAGATCCAGGGTGGTGCCAGCTCTTCGTCGGCCATCACGCGCTGCACCGCAGGGCGCTGCAGCATGCGCTGCAGGTACGGACCGATGTGCGGGTACTCACGCGCCGGGCGGTGGTCGAAACCGCGTGTCCAGCGGCAGAGCATGAAGGCATAGCAGTCGGCCGCAGTCAAGTCCGGACCCAGCAGCCAGGGCCCGTCGTGCGACGCGAGCTGGTCGTCGATCAGCTGCAGCAGCGAGCCCACCTTGGCCTGGGCATGGGCGCGCAGCTGGCGCACGCCCTCGGCGTTGCCTTCGTCAAGCAGACGCTCGGGATAGAAGTAATGCATCAGCGTGGCCTGCAGCGTGTTGGTCATCCAGACCAGCCACTTGTAGAAGTGAGCGCGTTCGATGCTGCCCACGGCCGGCGCCAGCCGCGCCTGCGGGTAGCGGTCGACCAGGTGCAGGCAGATCGCTGCCGCTTCGTACAGCACCAGGCCGTCGTCTTGCAGCACCGGGATCTGGCCCATCGG
>JANOJJ010000130.1:0-10771 GCA_031408155.1 Rubrivivax sp. | reverse complement strand
CGCCGCCAGAGCGTCGCACGCCAGGGGGCAGAACGGGCAGGTCCAAGGAGAACTCATCGGCACCTCACGACGCAAGGCGTGTGCCACGCGCAGCCCTGTGGCCGGGTTTGACGAAGTGGCCGCTGCAGCCGCCCTTGCAGGGCAGAATCGCGACACTCTGTGGCGCAAGAGGTCCCGTCTGGCGCTGCATGCGCATCAAAAGCGGCGTTGCGGCGGTGGCACGAAACGTGAAGGCCTCGCCACCATGCCGCTGATGTTGCATGACGTTCACGCGCCTTTCGAGACCGCAGCCACCACGGCAGGCAGGCTGCCGTTGTGCAGCGCACTGGCCACCAGCCAGGCCTGCGCACCGGCGGCGTGGGCGGCGGTCAGGTCGTCGCTGTTGCGCACGCCGCCGGCACCCACCAGCCAGGCTTGGGGTCGCTGCTGGCGCACCTGGCGCAGGGTGTCCAGGTCGGGGCCGGTGTTGGCGCCAACCCGCTCGAGCGTCATCACGATCACGCGCAGTGGCCAGCGCTGCGGCGCTTCCCAGCAGCCGGCGGGGTCGAGCCGCTGGCCGTCGCGCCGGTCGAGCGACAACGCACATCCCGGCACGGCTTGCAGCGCGTCCAGCGCTTGCAAGGACTCGCTGCCGAACACCGGCACCAGCCGCTGCGCCGCCGCGCCCAGCCTGGCGCGCAGGGCCCGCACGTCGTCCGCTCGGCCAAAGCCGGCATCGAGCCACAGTTGCACCGTTGGCAGCGCCGCCAACAGCGAACGCAGGGCGTCGATCTGCACGCTGCCGCCGGTGATGGCGTCGAGATCGGCCACATACAGTTGCGCCGCCGCGCAATGCGACAGCAGGGCCTGCGCCACGGCCACCGGGTCGCTGCCCCGACACAGCAGCGACTCCACCGGCCGGTACGACGAGCGCTGCCCGCGCACGGCGCGCACGACGGCGCCAGCCATCAGGTCGATGACAGGTATCAGCGTGGCTTGGGCAGTGGGCATGGGGGAGTCCGGGTCGGCTGGCCTTGCAGCGCGCCGGCGCGCCGCGGTCCGCCATTGACGCCATGCACAGGCCAGACATTATCGGCTGGGACGTGGGCGGCGCCCATGTCAAGGCAGCGCGCCTCAGACACGGTCGGCTGGCCGACGTGGTGCAGTGGCCTTGCCCCCTGTGGCTGGGCCTGGGCCAGCTCGAACAGGTACTCGAGCAAGCCGGCGCGCGCTGGCCCGACCTGTGCGCATGCAGCCACGCCGTGACCATGACGGGCGAGATGGTCGATTGTTTCGAGCAGCGCGAAGACGGTGTGCGCCGCATCGCTGCTGTGCTGGCTCGGCGGCTCGGTGCGCCGCAGTTCTACACCCACGACACGACGTGGTGCGCGGCCGACCAGGTCGGCGAGCGCTGGCAACAGATCGCCAGCGCCAACTGGCTGGCCTCCGCCAGCCATAGCGCGCAGCGGTTGCCGGCGGCCGAAGGCGTGCTGGTGGACATCGGCAGCACCACCACCGACGTGGTGGCCTTTCGCCACGGCCAGGTGTTGACCACCGCCCGCAGCGACACCCAGCGGCTGGCCAGTGGCGAGCTGGTGTACCACGGCGTCGTACGCACGCCCTTGTGCGCATTGGCGCGGCGCGTGCAGTGGCGCGGTGTCGAGCACAACGTGATGAACGAGTTCTTCGCCACCACTGCCGATGTCTACCGCCTGACCGGCGAATTGATGCCTGAGCACGATCAGCAGCCCAGCGCCGACGGCGCCGCCAAGGACCTTGCCCACACCCATGCACGCTTGGGCCGCATGGTCGGCGTGGATGCGCGCGACGGCAGTGCCGACGAGTGGCTGGCCCTGGCGCGCAACTGGCGTGCCGCCCAGGTGGCCGAGTTGCGTGGGCAGCTGCACCGAGTCGTCGCCGCGCATCGGCTGGGTGCGCAGGCGCTGGCGGTGACCGCCGGTTGCGGCGCTTTCCTGGTGCCCGAGTTGCTGCCCGACGGCTGGGCCTGTGTCGGCTACGGCAGCGCAGTGGCACCCGCTGCCGCTGCATCGGCCTGGGTCGGCGTGGCCGCGCCGGCAGTGGCGGTAGCGGTCTTGATGGCAAGTTCGATCGCCGGCGGTACGCTGGCGGGGCCGCGCTGATGTGGGTCGTCAAGCTCGGTGGCAGTCTCAACGGCGACCCGACGCTGGCGCTGTGGCTCGACCTGCTGGACCGCATAGGCGGCGGCCGCGTGGCGCTGGTGTGCGGCGGTGGCGGTTTTGCCGACGAAGCGCGCCGCCTGCACGGCCTGTGGCAGCTGGAAGAACTTCCGGCTCACAACATGGCGGTGCTGGCCATGGTGCAGACCGCCTATCTCGCGCAAGGCATCAACCCGCGGCTGCAGCTGGCTTGCAATGCCGACGAACTGCACGCCGTGTTGCGCGCCGGCCGCGCCGCGGTCTGGCTGCCACTCGACCGTCTGCGTGGCAGCCCTCATGTCGACGCCAGCTGGGAAGTCACCGCTGACAGCATCGCATTGGAACTGGCGCGGCGATTGAACGCCGAACGCCTGGTGGTGGTGAAGTCGTGCCCGGTGGCTCGCGGCCTGTCGCTGGCCCAACTGTCCAACACGGGAGTGCTCGACCAGCGCTTTGCGCAGCTGGCAGCCGGGATCTGCTTTCCCATCGACGTGGTGCAGCGCGACCATATCGAGCACGTGCGCTCGCTGCTGCTGGGCTAGCCTGGCTGGACATCGGCCAGCGCTGCGGATTGCAGCAGCGACGCTCGCAACGCTGCGACGCGTGTGGCAGAAAGCGCACCGGTACGGACATCTGCATCGCATACCGCGCCGCGAAACCCCACGAAATCGGGTCCCAGCCGCCGCAGTGCCGGCAGGTGCCTGTGCCGCAACGCGCCGGCCACACCCACCATCGCGGCGGCGGCACGCGCCCGGCCTACAAAGCGCACCAGCTCGGACTGCGGCAACAGGTCGAACAGGCTGCCCGCGGACTTGTCGGCGGTGTCGACCATGACGCCGTAGAACCGATGCGCCAGCGTCTGCGCGACCAGGGCATCGTCAATCCCGGCATCGGCAATGAACAGCGGCACCACGCGCGCGCCGCAGGCCGCCAGCCATTGCAGCGCGGCGACGGCGGCGGGCTCGCGCGTGATGCCCACTTTGACGATGTCCACGCCGCACGCCGCCACGGCCAGCACGCGGGCCTGCATCTCGGCCAGTTCGTGCAGCGGCAGGTCGCCGATGGTGGCGCTGACAGGTTGCCGGTGGCCAGCCTGGCGCAAGGCGACGACGATGGCGCGGATGGTCGCCATCGGCAATCCGCCCAGGGCGCCCTGGCTGGGTTCCTTCAGGTCGACGAAATCGGCACCACCGCGGGCCGCGGTGAGCGCCTCTTCCACACTGCGCACGCTGATCAGCAGCTGCATCAAGTTCCCCTGGCCTGTTCGCGCTGTGCGGCGACGGCAGCCTGCAGCCAGGCCCAGGCCTCGCGCTCGCCTTCGCCGGCCGTTTTGTCGATCGCCATTTGCAGGTAGGCCATTTCGCGGTCGATCTTCTCGGCCGGCAGCATGTGCAGCCGGCTGACCAGCACCGCAGCTTCGATCACGGCCGCCTGGGCGCGGTTGAAGCCGACAAACGGAGCGTGCGTGGCCTCATGCACGCGGGCCATGCGCAGCAGCGGTCGCTCGGCGTCTTCAGTGCAGGAGTCGAGCGCCAGTTCGACATGGCCCAAGGCGGCCTGCAGGCGCATGCCGGCAACCTGTTCAGCCGGCACCAGCGGCCAGTCGCGCCGGCCGGTCACGCAGCCGGCGAACACGCGCGTGTCGAGCACCAGGTTCAGCACTGCGGTGCGTGTGGCCAGCACGTTGGCCAGCGTGGTGGAAGGCTTGAACGGCATCAGCACCACCTGCGCGGCCTGGTAGCGCACGCCCATCGGGGCCATGTGCGGCGTGCCGTCAGGGTCCACCGTGGTGACCACGGTCTCGAAGATCTGATCGTTCATCTCGGCTCTTGTGGCGGCGTCTTGCGCCCCTGTTGGCCACGTGTAGTGCCGGGCTCGCACCAGGCGTCAAGATCGTCTGCCGGTTTGTCGGTGGCGCAACCCCAGTCCAGAGGCCGGTCTTGCATGTAGCGCTTGCCCAACTGCCAGGCGATCTCGGCGCGTGCAAGTTCCACGCCCATGTAGAAGGCGTGCGAGGCGTCGCCGTCGAGCCCCAGGCTGGGCCAGAGTTCGAACGCGCCGCGCCCGTGGCGCAGGCCGTCGCGGTTGAACACGTGCAGCCCGTCGGCCGCGACCTGGACGCGGAAGCTGGGGTCGCGTACCTGGGCCGCGGTGGCTGCGATTTCTGCCGCCGTGTCGGGAAACGGGTGCTTGGCATGCACCGTCATCAATTCGTCGCTCAGGCCCTTGGGCAGCATGCGCTGGCTGGCGGCGGCGTGCATGATGCGCCGTGCCAGATCGGCCTCGCGCACGGCCCGCCGGGCGTGACCGCTGACCTGGGTAGTCAACACCGCGGCCACGTCGAGTTCGGCCGCCATGCCGAAGAGCACGGCGTTGATGCCGCTGGTGTCGGCTTCGGTCAGTTCGGTGAGGTTGCCCACGCCCATCATCAGCGGCGCCAGCGGGTAGCGCTGACGCAGCGCGTGGTAGCGCACGAGCGAAGCGGTGAAGCCAAACGGAATGGGGTCGAGGATCGGGTCGGCCAGGAAGGCGCGCCCGCGCTCGCTGAGGATGTCGATCGCGGCATGCAGCGACGCCTCGTCGCCCGGCGAGCGCGCTATCAGCACCGGTGTGGCGGCCACTTCGTCGGCCACCCACAGCGTATCCAGGTTCAAGCTCAGCAGGTAGTCGGCGCCGGCATGACCGCCGCGCAGAAGCTCTTGCGGGTCGACCGAATCCACGCTCACCGCCAGGCCCAGGTTCTTCAGCGCGCGCACACAGTCTTCGAGATGGGCAAAGGGCGTCGCCGGCAGGCAACCGAGGTCGATCACGTCGGCGCCGTCGCGCGCCAGCGCCTGCGCGCGCTGCACCAGTTCTTGCAGCGCGAGGAGCGGGGCGTCGACGATCTCGGCGAACAGTGCAATCTTGTACTGCGACAGGTCGACTGGCCGCGCCGCGCGGTTGAAGTAGCGCGGCAGGTCCTTCAGCTCGTCCGGTCCACGTTGCACCGGGATGCCGACGTGCGCCGACAGCGCGTCGAGGTCGCCGCGGCAGCGCCCGGGCACCAGCATGCGTTGCGCCGCTCGAGGCGGCTCACCGTCGACCGCTGTGAGCACCGGCGCGCTGACGCGGCGGCCGATCATCTCGGCCGTCATCAGAGCGGCCACCTGCAGCCCGATCTCGCGCACTTCCCAGGTGAAGGGTGGCGCTTCCAGGCCCGCGAGCACCTTCTCCAGCTGAGGCTGCGCCAGCCTTCCGGTCAGGAAGACGATGTGTTCCATGTCAGGGACAGTTCGGCCAGGCGCACCGCCAGCACCTGCTCCAGCTCGGACGGCGAGCTCACCACCTGGCAGAACTCGATCTCGCGCAGGCGCTGCACGTTGTCCAGTTCGATCCGACGCGGGTGCAGGGTGACCCAGTCGTGCGGTGACTTGGTCACGACCACCGGCTCGGTGTCGCAGGCGAACACGATGCCCGGAATGCGCAGCTTGCCGGCCTGCGCGAACATATTGGTGGGCAGCGTGTCGCTGATGCCAAAGGCGCACTTGGCCACCGTGTTGCTGGTGGCCGGCGCCACGACCACCGTGTGATAGACCTCGTCATAAAGCATTCCCACCGGCACGGCGCTGGCGGTCTTGTCGCGCAACAGGCGAAAACCGGGGCCGAAGCGCGGCCGCAGATCGTCGACGGGCACGCCGTAGATGCCAAGCACCTCTTCAGCAGCCTGTGACAGGAAGAGGTCCAGCGCCGGCAAGCGCGCCGCCAGTGCCAACGACTCGTCCAGGAAATGCCCCGAACCCGTTACGCACCAGGCGAAACGCGAACGTTTGGGCAAGGTCTCATCCAGGCAGCGAGACGGGGATGTGGAGCTTGTGGAGTTTGCGGTAGAGCGTGTTTCGGCTGACATCGAGCGCCTTGGCGACATTGCTCACGTTCCATCGCTGCTGCTCGAGCATCTGGATCAGAACCTTGCGCTCGTTGGCCTGGATCGGGTTCAGGCTGCCGAGCGCGTCGGGTGTCACGCCCGGCAAAGCTGTTTCGGGGTTGACACTGGACGTCTCGGCACGTTCCGACGCGGCAACCGGAGGACACACCGAAGCCAGGTGTTCGGCCTGGATGACACCGCCATCGGCCAAGGCCGCTGCCGCACGCACCACGTGTCGCAACTGTCGAACGTTGCCGGGCCAGGGGTGCGCCTGCAACATGCGCTCGGCCTCGGGGCTGAGGCTGGCGCTGCCGCCTGATTCGCAGGCCAGCACCGACAGGATCAACTCACGCCGGTCGGTGCGTTCACGCAACGCGGGAAGGGCCAGTTCGATGCCGGCCAGGCGGTAGTAGAGGTCTTCGCGGAAGCGGCCTTCGCGCACTCGGGTGGGCAGGTTCTCGTGACTGGCACTGATGAGCTGAAAGTCCACCGGGTGCACTTCTTCAGTACCCAGCGGCGAGACCTGTCGCTCGTCGAGCACGCGCAACAGTCGCGCCTGCAACTCCAGTGGCATGTCGGCAATCTCGTCCAGGAACAAGGTGCCGCCGTCGGCCTGCAGCACCTTGCCTCGGCGGCCTGCGCGTTGCGCGCCGGTGAAGGCGCCGGCGCGGTAGCCGAAGAGCTCAGACTCGATCAGGGATTCGGGCAGGCAGGCGCAGTTCACGGCCACGAAGGCACCGCCGGCATGGGGGCTGGATTCATGCACCGCGCGCGCGAAGACCTCTTTGCCAGCGCCTGTTTCACCGCTGAGCAGCAGCGGTGTGCCGCGAGCGATCACGCGGCGGGCTGTCTGCAGATGCGCGGCCAGCCGAACGTCCTTGAACTGACACTGGCCTGCGCTCATCGCGGTCCGAGCGATCTTCGATCCCGGGCGCGGCACCACGATGATCTTGTCGGCAAGCGCGGTGGCGGCAAGCTTCGGCAGCAATACTGGCGTATCGGCTGCCGGCCGGCGTGCCACCGCAAAGAATCGCAGCGCCGCGTTGGCGCGGTAGGTCACCACCGGGTGGTAGGTGGCGCTGGCGCTGCGCTGCAAGAGTTCTTCGAGCGAGCACTCGAAGAGCTCGTCCACGCGCAGCTGGCGGATCGCCTCGACCGTCGGGATGTTCAACTGGAACAGCGCGCTGCGGTTGGCGGCCAGGATGCGCCCGTCCTCGGCCACTGCCAGCTTGCCTTCGTGCAGGGTGTAGATGAACTCGGGCCGGCTGTGGAAGTGCAGCGGAAAGGCGTGCCGCTGGCGCACGTCGAGCAGCCGGTTCTCGATCATGCGGGCCGTCATCCCGAGCAGCACCAGCACATGCTGCTGCTGCAGGTCGGACTGGCTGGTCACGTCGAGCACGGCGGTGATGTTGCCGGCCGGGTCGAACACGGGCACCGCGGAACAGGTGAGTTGGGTGAGCTGCGTAAAGAAGTGCTCGTCGCGCCGCACTGACACCGGACGCCCCGCGGCAAGGCAGGTGCCCAGGCCATTGGTGCCCAACTCGGCCTCGCTCCAGCGCGTGCCCACGCGCAGGCCCAATCGGCCGGCTTCAGCCGTGAACTCGGGCGACGCCGCCATGTGCAGGATGACACCGTCGGTGTCGGTCAGCACGACGGCCGAGTTGGCGTCGGCCAGTTGCTGGTACAGCGTGGACATCTCGTAACGTGCGCAGGCAATGACGTCAGCACAGCGCACGCGGCGGTCGTCGAGCTCACCGCGGGCCACCACGCTGGGCTCGGGCAGGCGTTCGGGGTGCAGTCGATACAGGTTGACACAGCGCTGCCAGGATTGCGCGACGACGTCGCTCTCCCGGTCGAGCAGGCCACCATGCACCACCCGCAGCACGCGGTCGGCGTGGCCATAAAGCTGTTGCGTATCCATGCTCGTCTCCTACGGGCCCTTCCTTCTGGCGGGAAGGCCTTTTGCCTTGCATTGTGCACTTGCGGCACACTGTGTCGCACAGGGTGAAACGCGCACAGCCGGGGCCCCGGGATCCCGGCGCGCATTTTGCTGCTGCCATTCAACCCGGTCTTCCGACCCAGGAGTTCGAACTTGTACGCAGCCCCCCCGCAGCGCGGATTGCAGCCCGACGCAGAGGTCGCACCGCTGGACCTGATCTTCATCGAAGGCTTTCGTGGCCATACCGTGATCGGCATCGACGACGGTGAGTTGCACGACCCGCAGCCGCTGCTGATCGACGTGCATGCCGGCGTGCCGCATGCCAAGGCCTGTGATACCGACCAGATCGGCGACACCATTCACTACGGCTTGGTGCGTGAGCGCCTGCGTCGCCTGCTGGCCGAACACCGGGTGCAACTGCTGGAGGCGCTGGCTGAAACCATCGCCGAGATCCTGATCGGCGAGTTCGGGGCCCGCTGGGTGCGAGTCAAGGTGGTCAAGCCGAACAAGTTTGCCGACGTCACCGCGGTCGGCGTGCAGATCGAGCGCAGGGCGCCGGAACGGGCCACTGCGTCCCAGCGCAGCCAGCGTGCGGCGGCGGTGTTGCACCTGATCGGCAGCGGCATGGTGCCACCAGCAAGCGTCCACCCCGGCGCCCCCGACGGCGCGCCGGGCGCCTGAGTTCGCGCGCGGCCAATGAGCAACGGCCGACCGGGCGCTGCCCGGTCGGCCGTATTTCACTGCACGGGGCCGACGTTGCCGCCGGCGCAATGCGGCAACGTCAGTTGGCGGCGAACGGGTGCGTCGCGGTGCCCTTTTGTGCCACCACTTCGGCAGCGGTCGGCTTGCCGGCCACGGCGCGCTGGATCGACTCGCGCGTGGCACGGTAGTTGAAGTCCTGGATCTTCTTGTCGTCTTCGGCCAGCCAGTGGATGAACACGCCCACGCAGATGAACAGGTTGTCGGCTTCATCGGCCGGGATGGTGCCATCGGCCACGCTGTCGGCCACTGCCATGGCCACCGCTCGCTGGGCCGGGCCGAACATCTGCACCGCCTGCTTGGCGCCCTTGATGGTGACCTTGTTGAACATCACCGTGGCCGGCTTGGTCAGCAGGTTGGGCGCCACCACTGCCATCAAGGACGTGAAACCGTCCTTGTTGTTGACGAGCGCGTTCGCGAACGCGGACTCGGCGGGAGAACCGCGCGGGCCGATGAGGAGGTCGATATGTGCGACTTCGTTGCCGTCTCCGACGAGCGACTCTCCCACCATCATGCGATCGATCTTTGCCATAGCGATTCATCTCCAAAGTATTCGGGAATTGTTGAAACACCGGACGCCAGCTCCAGCGCGAGGGAATCGCTATCACGATCCGTGCCACCGGCCTTGAGCAGCACGACGCAGACCGGCCAGCATCAACGTCGCCACCGTCAAGTCGGCGCTGGTGCCGGGGTTGAGCGCGCGCCGCTTGAGCTCACGGTCCCACTGGGCAAACGCTGGGGTCGGCGTCGGGCTGCGCATGGGCCAGCCAGGCAGCGGCCTGGGCAGAGACATTCTGTGCCGCGGCCGGGCCATGCTTGCGCACAATGTGTGAATCCGGCCAGTTCGCCAGGATGCGCAGATACAGGGCCTGCACGGCCCGGCTGAGCTCGGCATCCGGTGGCCGCTGTTCGGTGGCAACGGGCATCGCGGGCCAATCCAGCGCAAAGAGGTCGGCATAGCCGTTGCAGTACTGGCGAGCGATGAAGTCGCGCTCGGCGGCCAGGGCCATGGCCTGGCGCAGACCGACGCTCGGTTCGGCGTGTACGTCCTGGCTGACTGCCGCTCCCAGACCGCCCGGATTGGCCATCGTGATGGCGCGAAATGCGCAGCGCGCGTCGTCCACCCCCAAGCCCTGGAGCACGGCCTCGACCGCCCGCTGCAGCGCCCGCGGGCTGGCCAGGGCGCCCGGACGTTCGGCCGCCGCGGCAATCGGCGCACACAGCAGCACGATGCCCAGGTTGGTATTGCAGCCAACGGCGCCCCAAGTAGCGGCGACCGCGCCTTCGATGCGTCGGCCCACGCTGGCCTGCGGCTCGCATAGGGGGCCGCTGGCAGCCTCGGCACTGGTGATGAACTGCGCGGCGTGCATGCGATGCCCGGGCGAGGCCGCGCTCACGTTGCCTGGCTTGCGCACGGCCACGTCGAGCGCGCAGGCCTGCACGAAGCAGGCATGGGCCCGGCGCGATGCGGGGCCAGCGCCATGCGCGGTCACTGGCCTACCCTGCGCGCTGCGCGCTCCGGAATGAGCGCTTTGGAGCGGCCATGCGCGCTCATGCCCGTCGGCTGCCCGACTGGCCAGCGCGCGCGGCGACCAGCTTGCGGTCGATCAAGTCGTTGACCAGCGCGAGCGCGATATTGAATCCGGTCACCCGCTGCAGGCCACGCCAGGCAGCCACGCCGTTGACTTCGATCACCTGCACCGCGTCGAGCGTGCCGGCGGGCATCAGGTCGACGCCGGCGTAGTCCAGTCCGAGCGCCTGCGACGCAGCCTCCGCGGCGGCAGCCAGCGGCGCCGTCAGCGCAGCCGGCTCGCAGCGGGCGCCTTGCGCCACGTTGTGCACCCAGTGCTGGCTGACACGCCGCATCGCCGTGCGCGCGCGGCCGCCCACCACCAGCACGCGCCAGTCGAACCCCGGTTCACCCAGGGCCGGCACGTAACGCTGCAAATAAGCCACCTGGCCGTAGCTTCCGGCCAGCGCTGGCAAAGGCACGTGCCTGCCACCGACCCAACC
>JANOJJ010000313.1:0-7677 GCA_031408155.1 Rubrivivax sp. | reverse complement strand
CAGTTGGCGCCGGCCAGTGCCTTGCCCGAGCCCATCAGCAGCAACCCCTGGCCGCTTGCGTCGAGCACGAACATGAAAGGCACCAGGAAGGCCGGCACGGTGTACTTCCAGCACTGCAGCGTGGTCTTGTACGGGTCGCCGCCGGTGATCGCCGCGGCGGCAAAGGGCGACAGCGCGGTCGGCGGCGAGACCTCGGACAGCACGGCGTAATAGAAGATGAACATGTGCGCGGCGAAGTCGGGCACGCCCAGCTTGATGAGCGCCGGCGCAGCGATCACCGCGCAGATGATGTACGACGCCGTTACCGGCACCGCCAGGCCGACGATCCAGACCACCAGCGACGTGAAGACGGCCGTCAGCAGCAGCGAGCCGCCGGCGTAGTCGATCACGATCGAGCTGAACTTCAAGCCCAGGCCGGTGAGCGTGACCACGCCGACGATGATGCCCGCGCCGGCACAGGTGGCGGCCACATTGAGCACACCGATCGACCCCGCCTCCATCGCCTTGACGAAGGGCGACTGGAAGACGTTTGTCACCCACCAGCCCTTGCCCTGGAACAGGTCGTAAGAGACCAGCGCCGTGTCGCGGCGCAGGAAGCTCGTGACGAGCGACACCACGGTCGCCCAGAACACCGACAGCACCGGCGAGAAACCCCACATCATGAAGGCCACGATCGACACCAGCGACAGGAAGTGGAACCAGTAGTGGCGCGTCAGGTTCCACACCGTGTCGACCTGGTCAAACGCGGTGCGGCCCATGCCGTACTTGCGCGCGTCGATCTCGACCATCAGGAACAGCGCCAGGTAGAACAGCAGGGTCGGGATTACCGCCATCAACAGGACGTCGAGGTACGAGATCTTCAGGAACTCGGCGATCAGGAAGGCTGCCGCGCCCAGCACCGGCGGCGAGATGATGGCGCCCAGGCCGCCGGCGGCCAGCAGCCCGCCGGCAGCGTTCTTCTCGTAGCCCGCCTTGGCCAGCATGGGGTAGGCCACCGCGCCCAGCGTCACCGTGGTGGCCACGCCCGAGCCCGATGGCCCGCCGAGCAGGAACGACGCCAACACCACCGTGCGCCCGGCGCCGGTGGGCTTGCCGCCCATCGCGGCGAACGAGAAATCGATGTAGAACTTGCCCGCCCCCGAGTACTGCAGGAAGGCGCCGAAGATCGTGAACAGGATGATCAGCGACGACGACACGTCGATGGCCACGCCGTAGATACCTTCGAGCGTCATGTACATCACGCCCACCAGGCGGCCGACCTCGTAGCCCTTGTGCGTCCACGGTGCGGGCAGCACCGGCCCGAACAGCGCGTAGGCGATGAAGGCCGACGTGATGATCGGCATCACCCAGCCGTTGGTGCGGCGCATGGCCTCGAGCACCAGCACGATCAGGGCAATCCCGAACACGATGTCCCAGCGCAGCGGCGAGGTGTTGCGGTCGGTGAAGTCGTCACCACCCAGCAGCAGGTAGACCACGATCGCGATCGACATCGCCGCGGCCAGCCAGTCCCACCACATGATGCGGTGGCGCCAGCGCGCGGCCAGCGGAAAGACCAAGAAGCACAGGAACAGCACGAAGCCCACGTGCGCCGGGCGCAGCGTCTGCGTCGGCACGATGGCGTAGGCCGTGTACAGGTGGAAGGCCGACATCACGAACGCGACGGCGGCCACGAAGACCCTGAGCCAGCCGTGCAGCTTGTTGGCCGCGCCTTCCTCGGCTTCGATGAACTGCTCGGCCTTGTGCAGCGCTTCGTCGCTGACGACGACGGCGTCGGTCCGCGCTGCCGACGCGTCTGGCTGCATGCTGGCGGGCCGCAAGCTCAATTGAGCTTGACGCCCTTTTCAGCGAAGTACTTCGCCGCACCGGGGTGGAACGGGATCGGCGTGGCGCCGGCCTTCTGGTTGTCAAGCTTGATGTTGGCCGCTTCCTTGTGCACGGCGATCAGGTCGTCGCGCTTGTCGAAGATGGTCTTGACGATGTTGTAGGCGGTCTTGTCGTCCATGCTCTCGTGCGCAACCAGGATGTTCATCACCGTGGCCTGCTTGTTGTCGCTGTCCATGCCGCGGTAGGTATCCTTCGGGATCACGTCCTCGATGTAGAGGTTGCCGTACTTCTTGTTCATCGCCGCCACCGCCTCGGCGTGGTCGACCATCTTCAGCTTGGTGTTCGGGGTGTTGGCGAGGTCGGTCACGCCAGCGGTGGGCAGGCCGCCAACCCAGAAGAAGGCGTCGATCTTGCCGTCCTTGACGGCGTTGACCGATTCGGCCACGCCCAGCCGCTCGCGCTTGAGATCCTTGTCCTTGTCCAGGCCCGCGGCCTCGATCAGGCGAAAGGCCATCACCTCGGTGGCGCTGCCCGGCGAGCCGGTTGACACGCGCTTGCCCTTCAGGTCGGCCATCCTGGCAATGCCTCGGCCTTCGATACTGACCACATGCATGCGGTTGGGATACAGGATCATCAAGGTCTTGAGCGCGACCTTGTTGCCCTTGAACTTGTCTTCGCCGCGATAGGCGTCCTGGCCGGCATCGGTCATGGTGAATCCGATGTAGGGCTTGCCGCTGGCGATCAGCTTGAGGTTGTCGACCGAGCCACCGGTGACCTCGGCCGTGGCCTGCATGCCCGGCACATGCTTGGACAGCACGGCCGCAATGCCGCCACCCATCGGGTAGTACACACCGCCGGTGCCGCCGGTGGCGATCGAGAGGTTCTGCGCGCCGGCAGCAACCGACAGCAGCACTCCGGCCGCGAACAGGCCGATCAGACGATGGAAGCGTTTGCGCATGTTGTCTCCGATAGGGGTGCACCAGATCCTGCAGGGACCTGCAGCGGACAGGTCGACCCCGCCGGCGCAGCCTGGGTGCCCGGATCATTCTGGCACGCGTCCCCATCGGTCCGGGTCCAGGCTTTCCAGCATGGCGGCCGGGCGCTGCCCGGCGCGCGCCAGCAGCCGCGGCACGATCGCCGCTACGATCTGCGCTGGCCGGCTCCGGCTGCAAAGGACAGGGCATGCACATCGGCTTCATCGGCCTGGGCGTGATGGGCGCTCCGATGGCCACCCATCTGGCGCGCGCTGGGCATCGCCTGACGCTGCTGGACAACGACCGCGCGCTGACCCGTCGCCTGGCGCAGGAGCTGGGTGCCAGCGCGGCCAGCACGCCGGCCGAGGTGGCGCGCGCCAGCGAAGTGATCATCACCATGCTGCCCGACGGTCAGGTGGTGCAGCAGGTGGTGCTGGGTGAGGACGGCGTGCTGCACGGCGTGCAGCCCGGCGCGCTGCTGCTCGACACCTCGTCGGCCGAACCCTGGTTGACCGAACAGACCGCGGCCGCACTGGCCGCGCGCGGCGCCAGCATGGTCGATGCACCCGTCTCGGGCGCCGCCTGGGGTGCGGCCGAGGCCACGCTGGTGTTCATGGTCGGCGGCGCCGACGCCGACGTGGTCCGCGCGCGAGCGCTTCTGGGTCTGATGGGCCGCAGCGTGCACCACCTCGGTGGCCTGGGCAGCGGCCACGCGATGAAGTGCCTGAACAACTGCATCACCGCGATGACCTTCGCCGCCACCAGCGAAGCGCTGGTGGCCGGCAAGCGCTACGGCCTGAACCCCGAGGCGATGGTCGACGTGCTCAACCAAAGCACCGGTGGCAGCTGGATCACGCAGACCCACTTTCACCAGCGTGTGTTCAACCGTGCTTTCGACGACCCGTTCAAGCTCGCGCTGATGCTCAAGGACGTGGGCATCGCGCTGCAGCTGGCCAAGCTGACCGCCACGCCGATGCCGATCGCCGGGCTGGGCCAGCAGCTGTGGCGCATGGCCGACCGGCTGGCCGGCCCCGGCGCCAGCGTGAGCGAGCTGGTGCGCTGGGTCGAAGGGCTGTCGGGCACCGAATTGACCCCCGGCGCCGGCCCGCGCCAGGGCTGACCGGAGAGCGCGCCGATGGAACTCGAAAACCGCCTCGCCGATTTCGTGGTCGGCCTGCGGGCGCAGGACATCCCGCCGGCTGCCCAACGCATCACCAAACTGGTGACACTGGCCGCCATCGGCGCTGGTGTGGCCGGCTCCGGCGAAGACGGCATCGCGGCGCTGCGCGAGCTGCTGCGCTCGCGCGGCGGCCAGCCCGAGGCGCGGTCGCTGGTCTTCGGCGACCGCCTGCCGGCGGTGGCCGCAGCGCAGCTCAACGGCACGATGTGTCGTGCGCTCGACTACTGCGACGCGATGGCGCCGGGCATCCACATCGGCTCGTCGCTGCTGCCGGCGGCGCTGGCCGCGGCCGAGCTGCGCGGCGGCTGTTCGGGCGCCGAACTGCTGGCCGCACTGGCGGTGGGCAACGAGGTCGGCGCGCGCTTCAACCTCAGCGAGGCGCAGTACGACGGCTTCGACCCCACCGGCGTGGCGATCGTCTTCGCATCCACTGCGGCGGCTTCGCGCGTGCTGGGGTTGACGTCACGGCAGACGCTCAACGCGCTGGGCCTGGCCTTCAACCGCTGCGGCGGCAGCTTCCAGAGCAACATCGACGGCACGCTGGCGGTGCGCGTGATCCAGGGCTGGGTGGCGGCCAGTGGCATCGACTGCGCACAGATGGCGGCCGCCGGCATCACCGGGCCGGTGAACTTCCTGACCGGGGTGTACGGCTATGCGCACCTGTACGGCCGCGACACGCTCGACCCGCAGGCGATGGTGCAGGGTCTGGGCAGTCAGTGGCGCCAGTTGCGCATGATGTTCAAGAAGGTGCCCAGTTGCGGCGCCACGCAGGGACTGACCGAGCTGGTGCTGCAGTTGGTGCTCGAGCTGGACCTGCAGGCGGCCGACGTGCAGCAGTTGGAAGTGCGGCTGCCGCCGTACTCGCACAAGCTGGTCGGGCATGCCTGGCGGATCGGCGACAACCCGCGCGTCAACGCGCAGTTCAGCGCCCGCTACTGCGCCGCCAACGCCGTGCTGCGACGCTCGTCGACGCTCGAGCACTTTCGCGTCGACGCGATTCACGACCCCGAGTTGCAGGCGTTGATCGAGCGCGTGGTTACCGTCAGCGACCCGGCGCTCGATGCCCGCGGCCACACCGCGGTGGATGTCGACCTCACGCTGCACAACGGACAGCGCCACCACCGCGAGCTCGACATCGCACCTGGCTTCCCGGGCAACGACCTCAGCGACGCGCAGCAACTGGCGCGCTTTGCCGACTGCATGGCGTACGCGCCGCGGCCGCCGCCGGCGGCTCGGGTGCAGGCTTTCGTGGCCGCCGTGCAGGGCATGGCCAGTCTGGCCGACGCGCGTGAGTTGCTCGACTTGCTGCTGGCGGCCGACAGCAGCGGCCGCTTGCCGGCGCGTGTCGAGAGCACGGTCCCGGCGACCCCGTGAAGCCCACCGAAGCCGCAACCATGCAGCGCCGCACCGCCCTGGCTCACCTGTGTTGCGCTGCGCCGGTCCTGGTCTGCTGCGCGGCACGGGCTGATACCCGACCCGACCCGCGCTGGTACGACGCCGCGCTTGCGATGAAGCGCCGGGCCCTGAGCTGGGGCGACCAGCCTTATGGTGCGGTGCTGGTGCTCGACGGCCGCATCGTCGGCGACGGCCCCAGTCGCGTGCTGCTCAACCGGGACGGCAACGCCCACGCCGAGCGCGAAGCCATCAAGCACGCCCAGCAACGGCTGGGCCGGATCGCGCTGCCGGGCAGCGTGCTGGTGTCGACGTCACGCCCGTGCGGCGCCTGCGAGCGCGCTGCCGCGGCAGCCCAGGTTGCGCGCATGTTCTTCGGCCCGGATCTGACCGACGCCGGGCCGCCGCAAGAGCGTTGACGTGGCCCGGCGGGGTCTGGTTCAGCCGGGCCCCTCGGCGTGTAGCCGCACCGTGAAGACCGCACCACGTGTGCCGTCGGCGCGGTTGGCCGCCGTGATGTCGCCGCCGTAGCGTTCAACCAGGCTGCGGCTGATCCACAGGCCGAGCCCGGTGCCGTCCTTCTTGCGCGTGACGAAGGGCTGGAACAACTGCGACAACAGCTCGGGCGCCAGCCCGGGGCCGGTGTCGGTCACGCCGATCTGCACGCCGTCGTCAGCGCTGTCATGCACCGCCAGCTCGAGCCGGCCACCGTCGGGCATGGCGTGGATCGCGTTGACCATCAGGTTGACCAGCACCTGCTGCAGCTCCTGCCGGTTGATGGCCACCGCGCGCGTGCCCTGGAAGGCACGCTGCACGTCGATCCGTGTGCGCGCCAGCAGATGGCCCACCAGCACCAGGCAGTCGTCGATCACGCGTGCGGGCAGCACGCTGTCGACATAACCCGCAAACTCGGTCGGCCGCGCGAACTGCAGCAACTGCGTCACGATCAGCCGCATGCGTTCGATCTGCTCGTCGATCAGCTCGAGCTCGGCCGCGACCGGCGCCGCGGCGCGCTCGCCGAGCAACTCGCGCAGCAGGTCGAGGTTGCCCTGGATCACCGCGATCGGGTTGTTGATCTCGTGCGCGATGCTGGCCGTGAGCTGGCCCACCGCAGCCAGCTTCTCGTTGCGCAGCAGGTGAGCCTGGGCGTCTTCGAGCGCGCGCGTGCGCTCGGCCACCTTGGCGTCGAGTTCGGCGTTCCAGCGCTTGAGCTCGCGCGTGTTGCTGTCGATGGTGCCCAGCAGCTGGTCGAGGTGGCTGGCCAGGCGGCCGATTTCGTCGCCGCTGGCCACCGCGCCCACGCGCGCGTCGAGCGCTCCGCTCTGCACGCGCTGCATCGTCGCCTCCATCTGTTCGAGCGGACGGAAGATGCTGCGCGCCCAGCGCAGCGAGACCACCGCCGCGACCACCATCACGCTGAAGAAGAGCAGCCCGATGCCGGCCAGCGCACCGACCTTGAGCTGTGTGAACGGCGCCTCGAGGTAGCCTACGTAGAGCATGCCGACGCGCCGGCCGCTGCCGTCGGCCAGCGGTTGGTAGGCCGAGACGTACCAGTCGTTGACGACGAAGGCGCGGTCGAGCCAGGTGCGGCCGTCGCCGAGCACGCTGTCGCGCACCGACTGCGAGACCCGGGTGCCGATGGCACGTTCTTCCGACGCCGGGCCGAACAGCCGCACGTTGGTGCTGATGCGCACGTCGTCGAGGAACAGCGTGGCCGTACCGCGGCTGCCGAAGGGCAACGCCCCTTCGGGATAGACGATCTGGTTGATGTGGTCGATGAAGGGCAGGTTGCGGTTGAGCAGCATGCCGCCCTGCACATGGCCGATGATCAGGCCGTCGCGGCTGCGAACCGCGTGGGTCGACAGCAGCACCATCGCCCGCTCCTCCAGCCGGCGGTCGGTCGGTGCGGCATTGCGCGTGGCCACCAGCGGCACCGCTACGCGCTGGCGCAGGGTCGGTGCCAGCAGGCCCAGTTGCTCCGGGCCCAGCACCTCGACGCTGGTGCGGTCCTGCCCGCTGATGCTCGCGGCATGGGCCGGCGAGCGGCGGTCGCTGTCGGCCGCCGGGCCGCTGTCGGTCACCAGCAGGGTGCCGTCGGCGGCGCGCAGATTGCTGAAGTCCAGCCGCTCGCGGTCGCGAAAGCGTTGCAGCAGCGACACCCGTTCGGCCGGCGCTCCGGCGAGCGACTGGTGCAGCGTCGCCGACTCAGCCAGCGCGCGCGTGCCGGCGCCGACCTCGGCCAGCACGCGTTCGAAGTAGCCCTGAGCCACCGCCAGGTCGGAGCGGATCTTGGTGATCAGCAGCCGG
>JANOJJ010000063.1:0-3779 GCA_031408155.1 Rubrivivax sp. | reverse complement strand
CCAAGAGTGTGGGCAAACAGGTTCTGAAGGCCGCGCCGCCGCTGTTCGAGCTGGCCAAGCGCTTCGAGGAACACGCCAAGGGCATGGTCGTTCCGGGCACGATCTTCGAGGAGTTCGGACTCAACTACGTCGGTCCGATCGATGGTCACGACCTCGACTCGCTGATCCCGACGCTGGAAAACCTGCGCAGCAAACGCGACCCGCAGTTCCTGCATGTGGTCACCAAGAAGGGCCGCGGCTACAAACTGGCCGAGGCCGACCCGGTCAATTACCACGGCCCGGGCAAGTTCGACCCTGCGGTCGGGTTGGTCAAGCCGGTCACGCCGCCCAGGGTCACCTTCACCCAGGTCTTCGGCCAATGGCTGTGCGACATGGCACAGGCCGACGAACGGCTGGTGGGCATCACGCCGGCCATGCGCGAGGGCTCGGGCATGGTCGAGTTCCACAAGCGCTTTCCCAAGCGCTACCACGATGTGGGCATCGCCGAGCAGCACGCGGTGACCTTTGCCGCCGGCCTGGCCTGCGAGGGCCTGAAGCCGGTGGTCGCGATCTACAGCACCTTCCTGCAGCGTGGTTACGACCAACTGATCCACGACGTGGCGCTGCAAAAGCTGCCAGTCGTCTTCGCGCTCGACCGCGCCGGTCTGGTCGGTGCCGACGGCGCCACCCATGCCGGCAATTACGACATCGCCTACGTGCGCTGCATCCCCCACTGCAGCATGCTGACGCCGAGCGACGAAAACGAATGCCGGCAGGCGCTGACCACGGCCTTCCGCCAGAACCATCCGGTGGCCGTGCGCTACCCGCGCGGCGCCGGTATCGGCGCCGCGGTCGAAACCGCGTTGACCGAATGGCCCTGGGCCCAGGGTGTGGTGCGCCGAAAGGGCAAACGCCAGGCCGTGCTGGCCTTCGGCACCGTGTTGCACCCGGCACTGGCCGCGGCCGAAGCGTTCGACGCCAGCGTGGTCGACATGCGCTTTGCCAAGCCGCTGGACGAGGCCCTGGTGTTGGAGCTGGCGCGCACGCACGAGGCTCTGATCACGGTCGAAGAAGGCTGCATTGCCGGCGGTGCCGGCAGTGCCGTGGGCGAATGCCTGGCCGCGGCTGGGCTCGCGGTGCCGCTGCTGCACCTGGGCCTGCCCGACAGCTTCATCCAACATGGCGATCCGGCCAAGCTGCTGGCGGCCTGCGGGCTCGACGCTGCGGGCATCGAACGCGCCATTCGCCAGCGCTTCTTCCCGCGGCCGGCGCTGACGGCCGTGAACGGTTGATTCAATCGTTGCGTATGCCGTCATGTAAACCGTGCGACGGAGCCGGCCCCGGATCGGTACGATGCTCGGACTTCTCGCGAGCAAATCTGGCTTTACCACGTTCCTTGACCTCAGCCGGTGGCGCGCTGGGCGCAGTCCGGCCCGGCGGGTGCTCATGACCAACCTGACCGACGCCCTGCACATCCCCGACACCCAAAGCGAGCGTGACGAGCGCCATCTCGTGATCCAGCGGGTGGGCGTGAAGGACGTGCGCTATCCGCTCCAACTGCGCGTGGCCGGTGCGGTGCAGACCGCGGCGGCGATGTGGTCGCTCGACGTGGCGCTCCCGGCCGGGCAGAAGGGCACGCACATGTCGCGTTTCGTGGCCTGGCTCGACGAGAACGACAAGCCTTTCGATGCCGCCACGCTGCGCCAGCGCCATGCCCAGATGCTCGACCGGCTGCATGCCAGCGAAGGCCGGATCGAGGCCGCGTTTTCGTTCTTTCTGAAGAAGCGCGCTCCGGCATCCGGCGTGCAGAGCCTGCTCGACTACAAGGGGCGCTGGATCGCCCAGACGCGCGCCGGCGTGACCTCGGTCTGGGCCGAAGTCGGCGTGCCGGTCATGAGCCTGTGCCCGTGCTCGAAGGAGATCTCCGACTACGGCGCGCACAACAAGCGCTCGCTGGTGACGATCCGCGTCGAGTTGCTGCAGCCCATCGAGTGGCACGAACTGGTTCGTTTTGCCGAAGACGAGGCCAGCAGCGAGCTCTGGCCGATGCTCAAGCGCAGTGACGAGAAGTGGGTCACCGAACGCGCCTACGAGAATCCCAAGTTCGTCGAAGATCTGGTGCGCGACGTGGCGCTGCGGCTGAACAAGGAAGCCCGGGTCGGGTGTTATGCGGTCGATGTCGAGAACTTCGAATCGATCCACAACCACAGCGCGTACGCGCGCATCGAGCGGCCCTAGGGCTGCGCCTCAGCGCGTGACCGCGCTGCGCAGCAGCAAAGCGGCGCACAGGGCAAAGGCCAATGCCGGCCACCAGGCGATGGCCAGCGCCTGGCCCGGCGCCAGCGGCGCCATGGTAACGATGCCGATGCGTGCCAACGCAGCCAGCGCCAGAGTGGCCGACAAGGCACCGCTCATCACGCCCTCGCGGCCCGTGTGGCCCATGATCAGCGCCCCGCTGAAGGCTGCGCACAGCAGCAGCGCCCAGCCGGCACCGGTGGCCGCCTGCGCGGCCAGCAGCAGTTCGAGTGTGGGCGCAAAGGCCGCGCCGGCCGTGCCCAGCATGGCAAGTTCGGCACCGATCGCCATGGTGGTGGCCGCACCGAGCCTGCGCGTCATCAGCCCGGCCGGCAACAGGCAGAGGTTGAAGCCGACCCAGAACAGCGGCAACAACCACGGCAGGTCCTCGGCCTTGGCCAGCCGCAGCAGCAGCGCGCTGCTCGAGATCGAGTGGTGCCACTGGAAGGCCAATGCGCCCACCACGCAGGCGAGCAGGAAGCTCACCAACTGGCCGGTGCCGGGTTTGATGCTCGGCTCGTTCGACGCATCGGCGGCGCCAGGCGCATCGGCCGCGCGACGCGCCAGCGCGCGCTCGGCGCCGATCATGCCCAGCGAGACTGCGGCCAGACCCAGCGCCGAGATCGCGAACGGCCCCTGCGCTGCCATGCCCTTGAGCTGCAGGGCTAGGTACGGTGCCAGCGCGCTGGCGATGCCCAGCCCGAAGCTGGACAGCGCCACCATCATCGGCTGCGCCGGCTTGGCCACGTAGCGGCCGAGCAGCGTGAGCGGCGGCGCGCGCAGCGCCGAGGTGGTGACCACCCACAGCAGCGTGACCGCCACAAACAGCACCGGCGAGCCCTGCGGCGCCACCCACGGCAATGCCAGGAAGGCCAGCGCCGACAGCACGCTGGCGCCCAGCACCCAATGGCCGATGCGCCCGAGCACGCGGGCTGCGCGGTCGCTGGCCAGTCCCACCGCCAGGTCGGTGGCAATGAACACCAACTGGTCGACCAGCAGCAGCCAGGGCACCCAGCGGGCGTCCATGCCGGCCTGCTGCGCCAGCCTCGGCAGGTAGATGACGTAAACGATCCAGCCGAGCGCAAAGAAGAACTGCACCCCGGCCAGATAAAGGCCGATGGCGCGCGGAACCGGTGGGCTGCTGCTCATGGAGACCTTGCCGTGATCGCCCCGTCACTCGATCATCAGGTCGGAAACGTGCCTGGCAGCAGGATGCCGCGGTCCACGGTGCCGATCCTGGTGTGGCCGCAGAAGGCCATCGTCAGGTCGAGTTCGTTGTGGATGATCTCCAGTGCTTTGGTCACGCCGGCCTCGCCCATCGCGCCCAGGCCGTAGACCATGGCGCGGCCGATGTAGGTGCCGCGTGCGCCCAGGGCCCAGGCCTTGAGCACGTCTTGCCCGCTGCGGATGCCGCCGTCCATGTGGACCTCGATCTTCGAGCCGACCTCGGCCACGATCGCCGGCAGGGCCTCGATGCTGCTCTGCGCGCCGTCGAGCTGGCGGCC
>JANOJJ010000043.1:0-7006 GCA_031408155.1 Rubrivivax sp. | reverse complement strand
CACGGCGCAGTTCGCTGCCATGACGACGGCGCAGGTCGCCGCGCTGACCACGCTGCAGGTCAGCACCCTGGCCACCGAGGACCTGGCCGCGCTGGGCACGGCTGCGATCCGTGCGCTCGGAACGGCCGACATCGCCGCGCTGGACAGCACGCAGTTTGCTGCCCTGACCACGGCGCAGGCGGCTGCACTGACGACGGCCCAGGTGGCCGCCATCGAGAGCGTCGACTTCGCGGCCATCGAGACCGCTGACCTGGCGGCGCTGGGCACGGCGGCGATCCGCGCCTTGACCGCAGGACAACTGGACGCGCTGAGCACCGACCAGTGGGCCGCGCTGGGCACGAACCAGGTCCGCGCGCTGGGCACGGCACAAATGGCTGCGCTGGCCAGCGACGACCTCAACGCCCTGAGTACGGCGCAGTTCGCTGCGCTGCAGACCGCCCAGGTGGCCGGACTGACCACGGCGCAGGTCAGCACCTTGGCGACTGAAGATCTGGCTGCCCTGTCCACCGCGTCGATCCGCGCGCTGGCCACGGCTGCAATCGACGCCCTGAGCAGCGCGCAGATCTCGACCCTGGCCACGGTGCAGGTGGCCGCCTTCAGCACCGCGCAAGTGGCAGCGCTGAGCAGCGGAGACTTCACCGCACTGGGCAGCGGGCATTTCGCGGCCCTGCTTACCGCACAGGTGGCAGCGTTCAGCACGGCCCAGGTTGCCGCCATCGAATCGGCAGACCTGGCTGCGTTGAGCACGGCCTCGATCCGCGCGCTGAGCACGGCCTCCATTGCCGCGCTGAGCAGCGAATCGATCGCGGCCTTGAGCACCGCCCAGGTGGCCGCGCTGGCAAGCGCCCAGATCGCCGCCCTGGAGACCGCTGACATCGGGGCCATCGAAACCGCCGACCTGGCGGTGTTGAGCACGGCTCAGATCCGCGGCTTCAGTAGCGCGCAGATCGTCGCACTGGCCACCGAGCAGTTCGATGCGCTGACCACGGCGCAGGTGGCCGCCTTCTCGACCGCACAAGTGGCTGCCTTCGAGACGGCTGACCTGGTGGTCTTCGGCACGGCCGAGATCAACGCCTTCAGCACCGCCCAGCTGGCTGCGCTGAGCACGACCCAGGTCGGCGCGCTGACGACCGAACAGCTCGACGCATTGACGACCAGCCAGTTGAGCGGCTTCGGCAGCGATGACATCGTGGCCCTGGGCAGCGAAGGCATCGTCGCGTTCGACAGCGCGCAGCTGGCAGCACTCAGCACCGCGCAGTACGCGGCGATGGACACGGCGCAGTTCGCCGCGCTGTCGTCGGCCGACATCACGGCACTGACCACGGCTCAGGCGGCTGCACTGACCACTGACCACGGCGCAGATCGTGGCCTTCACCACTGACCAGATCGCCGGGCTCGAATCGGCCGACATCGAAGCGATGTCGATGACCCAGGTCGCGGCCTTCGAGACCGCCGACGTGGCGGCGATGTCCGGCGGCCAGCTGGATGCGCTGCTGACCTCGTCGCCGCTGGTGCTCGACCTGGACGGCAACGGGGTCAGGACGCGTGCCGCGGCCGAGGGCGTGCACTTCGATGTGGCAGCCACCGGCAACACCGGCGCCAGCATGGGCTGGGTCGGGCAGGGCGACGCGCTGCTGGTGCGCGACCGCAACGGTGACGGCCGGATCAACGATGGCCGTGAGCTCTATGGCGTGGGCACGCAAAACGACCAGGGCCAGCGCATGGGCAACGGTTTTGCGGCGCTGGCGCTGGAAGACAGCAACCATGACGGCAAGATCGACGCCAGCGACGAGCACTTCAAGGACCTCAAGCTCTGGGTCGACGCCAACCACGACGGCAAGACCGATATCGGCGGGCTGCGAGGCCTGGCCGAAAGCGCCATCGTCGAGCTCAACCTGGCGCACGTGGTCAGCGACAAGGTCGACCAGGGCAATCTGGTGGGTCTGGTCGGCAGCTTCCGCAGCGCCGACGGCGCCACGCACGAGATGTCGGACGTGTGGTTCGCCAAGCAGCGAGATGCAGCAGGAGCGGCCCCGCCGCTGGCCGAACTGGTCTCGCTGCCAGCGGGCGACTTGCTGGGCGCTGGCGGTGCGGCCTCGCCGCCAACGGCGGTGGCACAGCCCGGGTTCGTCGGCAGCGCGATGATGCCCAGGTCCTGGGGCGACGACGAAACGCGCAACCACCTGCTGCTGTAAGGCGGTGCACCGCAGTGGCGCAGAAAAAGCGCCGCTGCGGTGGTCAATCTCCATCGATTGCAACGCAGACGCATCGAGTCCACTGGGCGGCATGGAGATCCTCGCCTTGTCGCCGTTTGTTGCCCGGAGGAGTCCATGACCCAAAGCCTGGCGCTGGTCATTGCCGACACCAGCCAGCATGTATTGGCGCGCAACGCCTTGCTGCACACGGTGCGCTCGCTCGACTTTAGCCAGGTGCTGATCTACACCGACCGGCCCGAGGCCTGGCCCGGCCTGGCCGTGCGCCACATCGCTGCGCTGACCAGCCTGGCCGCCTACAACCGGTTGATCGTGCACCGGCTGGCCGAAGACCTGCAGGCCGAGCATGCGCTGGTGATCCAGTACGACGGTTTCGTGCTCAACCCGGGCGAGTTCTCGCCGCACTTCCGCCACTACGACTACATCGGCGCACCGTGGCCGCACTTCGAGACCATGGAGGTCGGCAACGGCGGCTTCTCGTGGCGCTCGCGCCGACTGGTCGAGGCCGTGGCCAGCCTGCCCTACGACGGCGAACACCAGGCCGAGGACGTGCACATCTGTCGCGACCTGCGCCCCGCGCTCGAATCCCGCTTCGGGCTGCGCTTCGCGCCGCGCGCCATTGCCGCCCACTTCGCCACCGAGTCGGTGCCGGTACCCTGGCCCACCTTCGGCTTCCACGGCGTTTTCCATCTGCCCGCGGTCTATCGCGGGCAGATCGACTACTTGCTCAAGCACCTGTCGCCTCGCACCCTGCACCGTTGGCAACAACACCTGCGGCCAGCGTTTGCGCGCGTCTCGGCCGCTGCGCTGGCCCGATTCGAGCAGCGCCTGCAGATCGGCCAGGGGCAGGAGCTTGCATGCCCCACCAACCCCTGAACCGCACGCAGGACTTCGACCGCTGGCCAGCGCTGAGTCCCGGCCGGTGGCTTGATTTCAACCCGACCCTGGTGCAGTTGCCGGCCGAACAGGGGGGCGGCCGGCTGGCCATCATCCGGCGCGACCGCTATCCGCCACAGCCTGGCCGCGGCACGCTGTGGTGGTTGCCGGTCGACGAACACTTGCGTCCGGCGGGTGAAGCCGCGCTGCTGCTCGGTCGCGGCGAGGATCCGCGCGCGCTGGTGCTGGGTGGCCGGCTGCTGGTTTTCTACTGCGTGATCGACCGCGATGACGAGGACGCCGTCTGCGGCTCGACCATGATGCTGGCCGAGTTCGCGCTCGACGGCGGGCGGCCGACACTGCTGCAGGTGTTTGCGCTGCCGAAGAACCCGCTGCAACTGGCGCGGCCGGGCGAGCGCGGCGCAATATGGGAGAAGAACTGGGTTCCGTTCGAGATCTCACCGACCCAGGTCGGCCTGATCTATTCGCACGACCCCTGGCACGTGATCGCACTCGACTGCGACCCGACGCGGGACGCGCGCCGCTTTGCCGCCCACCACCCGGGGCCGGTGCTGAGCTGGCGCCATGGCCACATCCGCGGCGGCACCCCCCCGCTGCCGTATGGCGCCGCTGGCGACGAGCAGCTGATCACCTTCTTCCATTCGTCGGTCGTCGTCGGCAGCCGCAAGGTCTATGCGGTGGGTGCCTGTTGCTTCGACCGCACCGCGCCACACCTGCCGCGGGCCATCACGCGCGGGCCGCTGCTGCTCGCGCCCTACAACAGCGGCGCGCACCGCTTCGGCTGGCCGTTTGCCGGCAGCGTGGTGTTTCCGCTCGGGGCCCAGTGTGAAGACGCCGGTTACCGCCTGCTGTCGGGCCTGGACGATGGCGAAGTCGCCAGCTTCCTGGTCCGCCACGACCAACTGGCCGAACGGCTGGACCCGCTCGATGCAGTGCCGCGCGCAACCTGGAGCGACGCCGATGAAACGAGTTGGTCAGCCAACGGGCCGGTGTTGTTGCGGCCGCGCTCTGCGCTGCCGGCGGCCGAGCTGGCGCAGTCGCGTTTCCTCGCCTGCCTGATCGGCAGCGGCCGCTGTTTCGTCGACTGGGGTGCGGGCGAGGGCACGGCCTCGGTGCTGCTGGCCGAGCGCTTCGCGCGGGTGCTGGCCTACGACGCCGCAGCGCAGCACCAGCGCCTGATCGAACGCCAGGCCCTGGTCAACGGGCTGGCCCACCTGCAGGTGCGTGCACCGGGCGCGACGATCGACCAGGAAGGGCTGGACGCGGTCGACCTGCTGCGCATCGACATGCCCGCATGTCTGCTCGAAACCCTGCTCGGCGCCGGGTCGCTGCTGCAGCGCTGTCGGCCGGTGCTCTTCGTGCAGCTGGCGGCAGACCCCGCGCTCGACGACCCGGTGCTGGCCTGGCTCGATGCGCAGCGTTACCAGTCGCAGCGCCTGGAAGTGCACCACCCGAACTGGCTGCTGGCCCTGCCGCAGGAAAGGCGCGAGGCCTGGCGCTGGTGGTACTGACAGGGCGCGTGATCGACCAGCAGGCGGCGTTGCTTGCCTCGGCCGCAGGTCTTGCGGGCCTGTAACGGGGGCCTTCAGGTCGCCGACTTGGTCGCGACGATGACTTGGAAGTTGCCGAAGAACACGACCCGGCGTCGGCAGCGCATGCCCGGCACGGCTTGCAGTTGTGCCAGCGGATCGTGCGTGCTCCACAGTGCCAGGCCCAGCGGCTCGAAGACCTTGAAGTAGGTCCAGCTCAGCGCGCGCAGCACGCTCAGGCGGGGACGGTGGAACTCGGCCAGGAACAGCTTGCCGCCCGGCGCCAGCACGCGGCAGGCTTCGACCAGGACCTCGTTCTTGCGCTCGTGCGGCAGTTCGTGCAGCAGGAAGAAGATCACGTTGGCGTCGACCGCGGCGTCGGGCAGGTCGAGCGCGGTGGCGTCGCCGCGGCGAAACACGAGCTGCTCCGCCATGTCCTGCATCTTGCGCGCGGCGTGCAGCAGTTCGTTGTCGATGATGTCCACCACCTGCACCTGCGTGGCGCCGGCCTTCAGCGCCGCCTGCGTCACGCGCGGCATCACGTTGCCGAACGCGCACGACGTGATCAGCACCTGCTTGCCGCGCAGGTCCATCCGGCGCAGCACGCTGGTGATGATGGAGACCAGCCGGTCATACTGGAAGAGCAGGATCGCGGCAATGACCGGCTGAAAGTCGACCAGCCGGATCAGCCGCATGTTCGAGTAGATCGGATAGACATGCGCCGACGCCTGCGGCAGACCCGGCAGCAGCGAGCGCACGAGCAGCGCGCCGCGAGTGGCGGCAAAGAAGAAGGCGCCGGTGCAGACCAGAGCGATCAGCACCGAGATCGCTGTCGGTATCAACCAGGAGGTCATCGCGTTTTCCAGTTGTGCCCCGCGCCGGCCCGACCATGGTGGGGCCGGGCTGCAAGGGATCTGTTGCGATTGGCGCACTGCAGCGCCGTCGATGGGTTGCCTACGATCAAGGACGGTCGATCCCCGCCCGCACCATCAGTCAGGGCCGTCCGCGCTGCCGTCAGCGCTTGGATCCCGGCTTGTGGCAAGCGGCACGCCGGCGCCCACGGTGGCAAGGTACTGAAGACCGTGCGCCCGGCGGCCAGTGCCACCACCAAGGCATAGGACTCGCAGCCCACCACCCAGCGCGCCGGCGACATCGCCTGGGCGAGCGTCGCGCTGCGGTCCAGTAGCGTGCCGGGGTGGCGCGCCAACCAGTCGTCGTACTTTCCGGTCTCGTCCGACGGGTGTGGTCGCAGCCACAGGGGGGCAGCGGCTGGAATGCCGGCGGCGGACCGCTGCGACGCGAACCACTCCAGCGCCTGCCATTCACCCGCCACGCCGCGGCCCCAGTCGCTGCGCATCGGCTCCATCACGTACAGCACGCCCTGGGTCGACGACTGCAACGGTGCCACCGCCTGCCGCTGTTCGGCCAGGTATGGATTGGAGTGACAGCGCACACGCTCGGGCGGGAAGTGGCGCTGGGCGATGGCCAGGGCCTCGAGGTCCGTGACCCAGAATTCGTCGGGCCACTGCACCTGGCCGCCGCGTTCGAAGCGGTCGGGGTAGTTCACCCAATGGTCGATCACAGCGGCACTGCGCAGGCCGCGCTGCCTGGCCTGGTCGCGAGCGTCGTGTTCCAACGAGCTGGCCCAGCCCGTTCCACTGAGCAGCATGGCAGCGCCGTCGAGCGCCTGGTCCAGCGTCCGACACAGCGGCCGGTCACCCAGGCGCGCGTGCCACAAGCGTTCGGCCGGGCCCTGCATCACCGCTTGCAACTGCAGGTCGGGGCGTCGCAGCCAGGGCAGGATGACGTTGCAGGCACCGGCATCGTGGCAGACGACGGCCAGCGGCGACGGCAGTTCAGGGTCGGCAGGCATGGATGAAGCGCGCGAAGAGCACGATGTCCGTCGGCTGTCCGTCAACCACTTCCTGTGCCACGCGCACGGCCTCGCGCTCGAAGCCGGCGTGTTGCGCGATCTTCAGCATCGCGTGGTTGCAGGCCAGCGTGCCGCAGCTCAGCTTGCGCAGGCCGGGCTGGGTGGCCAGCCAGTCGGCCAGCAGCTTGAACGCTTCCAGCCCCAGCCCCTGGCCCCAGACGCTGCGTTCGCCGATCAGGATGCCGATGTCGGCCGTGCCATGGCGCAGGCTGCGGTAGGCCGTAAGCGTGCCGACGCGCTGGTCGCAGCCGACCAGGCGCACGCTGGCGTACAGGTTGGAGCTGCCTGCGAAGCCGGCCTGGTAGCGCGCGCAGGACGGCAGGCTGTGGTGCACGAAGCGCTGGTTGGAATAACGCACTACCTCGGCGTCATTCAACCAGCCCACGTGAACCCGGGTGATGTCCTCGGGCTGCATCGCCTGCAGTCGCACGCGC
>JANOJJ010000856.1:0-6550 GCA_031408155.1 Rubrivivax sp. | reverse complement strand
GGCGCGGGCCATGGAGTCGTCACCCCTTCCGTTTCAACCGGCGCCGGCCTTGCAGGCGGTGAGTGCGGTCATTCAGAAGGCCGTGGCCTCGACCAAGCCGGTGGTCAGTGCGCGCCGCGAGTCCGTCAAGGACACACGTCGTGTGTCTGCGGCCGACAAGCGCATCATCAACGGCCAGACCGACGTCAACCAGTTGGTGCCGTTCAAGTACAAGTGGGCCTGGGAGAAGTACCTCTCGGCCTGCGCCAATCACTGGATGCCGCAAGAGGTGAACATGTCGCGCGACATCGCGACCTGGAAGGACCCGAACGGTCTGAGCGAAGACGAGCGTCGCATCGTCAAGCGCAACCTCGGCTTCTTCGTCACCGCCGATTCGCTGGCCGCCAACAACATCGTGCTGGGCACGTATCGCCACATCACGGCGCCCGAGTGCCGACAATTCCTGCTGCGCCAGGCATTCGAAGAAGCAATCCACACGCACGCCTACCAGTACATCGTCGAGTCGTTGGGTCTGGACGAAGGCGAGATCTTCAACGCCTACCACGAGGTCGCGTCGATTCGCGACAAGGACGAGTTCCTGATCCCGTTCATCGACGCGATCATGGATCCGACCTTCCACACCGGCACGCCTGAAGACGATCAGACCCTGCTCAAGAGCTTGATCGTCTTTGCCTGTTTGATGGAAGGCCTGTTCTTCTACGTCGGGTTCACGCAGATCCTGTCGCTGGGACGCCAGAACAAGATGACCGGTGCCGCCGAGCAGTACCAGTACATCCTGCGTGACGAGTCGATGCACTGCAACTTCGGCATCGACCTGATCAATCAGATCAAGCTCGAGAACCCGCAGCTCTGGACGCCGGCCTTCAAGGCCGAGATCAAGTCACTGTTCGAGCGCGCGGTCGAACTCGAATACCGCTACGCCGAAGACACCATGCCGCGTGGGGTGCTTGGCTTGAACGCCTCGATGTTCAAGGGCTACCTGCGCTACATCGCCAATCGCCGCGCCACGCAGATCGGGCTCGAAGCCTTGTACCCGAACGAGGAGAACCCGTTTCCGTGGATGAGCGAAATGATTGACCTGAAGAAGGAACGCAACTTCTTCGAGACACGTGTCATCGACTACCAGACCGGTGGCGCACTGACCTGGGACTGAACACAAGAACCATGGCGACGATGTCTGCGACCTGCAAGACCGCTGCTGCCCTCAGGGCGGTGGTCGGTCTCTTGCTTGGCCGCGTGGCAACCGTCGTTTTCGAAGGGCGCACGAGCGCCTCGTGTGAGCGATCAAGATTCGCGAGCTGGACCATGCCGTCGTCAGATGCGGCAGGCCGGTTCGCACACCCATTCATTGCACCGGGGCAACGGTCGGCGGGCATCCGCCCGACGGCAGACCATCGGGCGGTGAATCGCCGTGCTGTATCGAGCAGCACGGTGCTCTTTGCAACTTGATCAAGGAGATCGTTATGGCAACTGCGAAAAAGGCCGCTCCGGCCAAGAAGACGGCCGCGAAGAAGGCCACACCAGCGAAGAAGGCGGCACCGGCCAAGAAGGCGGCACCGGCGAAGAAGGCGGCACCGGCGAAGAAGGCTGCACCGGCCAAGAAGGCTGCAGCGAAGAAGGCAGCGCCGGCCAAGAAGGCCGCTGCAAAGCCGGCCGCACCGGCCAAGAAGGCCGCGCCGGCGAAGAAGGCCGTTGCTGCAAAGAAGCCGGCCGCAAAGAAGCCGGCCGCAAAGAAGGCAGCAAGAAAGGCGGCGCCAGCGGCGCCCACTGCCCCTGCAGCACCTGCTGCGAAGACGACGTTGAGCCCGGCTGCGGCCTGGCCTTTCCCGACCGGCAACAAGCCTTGATGGCTTGAGTCGTCCGGCGTGACCGGGAGCGCGCTTCGCTCCTGGATCGGCGTCTTGTGCGAGAGCCCGGCTTCGGCCGGGCTTTTTTTCATGTGGTCGTCATTCCGATGGTCCGCTTCTCACGCCGATGCGAGGGCAGGGTCTCGGTCGCAGGAGGTGCCCCGGTGGCATTGGCAGGGCCCGATCATCTGACCTGCCTGAAGGCCAGCCCAGACGGTTGCGAACTGCTCGTGCAAGTCGTCCCCAATGCCGGGCGCACGTGCTGCGCCGGGTTTCATGACGGCGCATTGCGCGTGCGGCTGGCAGCCCCTGCGATCGAGGGCCGCGCCAACGCCGCACTCGTGCAATGGCTGGCGCAATCGCTGGGCCTGCCCAAACGCGCCATCAGCCTGGTCAGCGGCGACACTGCCCGCCGCAAACGCCTGCACCTCGATTGCGACCTTGCCAAGGTGACGGCCTGGCTGCGCTCGCAAGCGATCGAAGTCGATGCGCGTGGATAGCGTGTCGCGCTCGCGCCGACCTGCGGTCAGACTCCGAACGCAGCTCGATCGATCGAGTGATTCTGGCCACCGCGGCACGCGATCTTGAGTGCGCCGATGCGGTTGCCCAGTTCGACGCAGCGCCGCAGCGACCAGCCCCGCTCCAGGCCGTAGAGCAGGGCACCGCGAAAGGCATCGCCGCAACCGGTTGGGTCGATGACCTGTTCGGCAGGCACACCATCGACGCGCTCGCAGCGACCGTCAATCCACAAATCACACCCCTCGGCGCCCAAGGTGACGATCACGCCCCGCAGACCCAGGCGCGACATGGCGTCGAGCGACAGGCCGGTGCGGTCGCAGAGCATGCGACCTTCGTAGTCGTTCACGGCGAGCCAGCTGGCGCGCTCGACGAATGCGCGCAATTCAGCGCCGTCGAACATGGGCAGTTGTTGCCCGGGATCGAAGACGAAGGGCACGCCCGCGGACGTGAGTTGATCGGCGCGCCTGCTCATCGCCTGACGGCCGTCGGGCGCGATGATTGCGATCTTCAGGTCAGGCCGCGTGGGCAGGTCGATGCGGTGCGCCTGCTGCATCGCGCCGGGGTGGAAGGCCGTGATCTGGTTGTTGTCGTGGTCGGTGATGATGATGGCTTGCGCGGTGTAGGTCGACTCGTCGCGCAGCACCAGGCTGGTGTCGACCTGCCAGCCTTGCAGGCGCCTCAGGTAGTCGCCGCCGTCGCTGCCCAGCGCGGCCATCACCACCGGCTCACCACCGAGCGCGCGCAAGGTGTAGGCGATGTTCCCGGCGCAGCCGCCGAATTCGCGGCGCAGCGTCGGCACCAGGAAGGACACGTTCAGGATGTGGACCTGGTCAGGCAGGATCTGCTGCGAGAAGCGGCCGGGAAAGTTGGTGATGGTGTCGAATGCGAGCGAGCCGCAGATCAGAGCCGACATGGAATCTCCAGAGTGGCGTGACGGATTCAGGTGGCGCCGGCAGGCGTCGTTTCAGGGGTAGAAGATCTCGACCGTATAGCCGCTGACCGCTCGATCGCCGACGCTCAGCGGAACCTGGATCGGCAGTTCGCTGCCGGCCTTGAGGTTGCGCAGTGGCAGGTCGAGGTCACTCATCTGCAGCACCCGGCGGGCAATTTGCCGGCCCTGGGCATCGGTCAGCGCGAGATCGATCGCAGGAGCGGCGACTTCGACCGTCGATCGGTTGCGCAAGGTGACCGACAGCCGGTACACCGGTGCACCTTCGACGCGCACCAGACCGCTGCTCTCGACCGACAAGGCGTCGATCTGCCGGAGGTCGCCAATGCGGCAGCCCCATGCATTGCAAGCCTGTTGCAGCATCGGCCGCAGAGCAGGGGCCGTGGCCGCAAGCCGATCGCGAAAGGCATAGGCCACCTGCATCGCCAGACCCAGCGCGGCCAAGGCGGCCACCAGCACCAGGACGATACGCACGCCAGGCCGTCGCCAGCGCGCGGATCGTTCGGCGTCGACCAGAAACGAAGGCGCTGCGGCTGGCGGCCCCCCAAACGGGTCTGCTGAATCGGCGGCGGCGGTCGGCGAGATCGCGGCCGTTAGTGGACTCGCGTCGGTCGATGTCGGCGGCAGGGCGTGCTCGCGCGGCGGCTCGGCAACCGCAGGGCCGCCATCCGGCTCGACAGCCGAGGCGTCAAATTCGAAGCTAGGCTCGACGCGTTCTGGCAGGCTGTGCAAACCCTCGGCATGGATGCTGATGGCACCGTCGCTGGCAATCAGTTCCAGCCCCGGTGGCAGGTCGATCGTCAGTGCCGCGGCGAGGGTCGATGCGCTGGCAGCGGCTGCTTGATCGACGAATCCGCAGGCCTCGCGATCGTTAGCCGCGGGCACCGCGTGTGCAAACAGGGTCGCGCTCGCGGCCGGAACAGACCTGGTGTTGGCCAGGGCGTCTTGCTGCACGGGGGACCGGAAGACACCCTGACCCGCGACCTGCGATGGCCGTGGCATGGCCGGCCCGATCGCCGCTGGCGGGCCGGGGTCCACGGCGGGCACCGGTGCCGAGGGGGACTCGACCATCGCCTCGACGGCATTGAATGCTTCGCTGCAACGGCCACAGCGCACCCAGCCTTGCGACACCCGGAGCTGGTCCTGCACGACACGGAATACGGTGCCGCAGGCAGGGCAGCGCGTGGCCAGGGTCATGCATCGATCATGCCACGCGGCACCGTCTTCAAGCCGTCGCGGCGGTGCCCGACAGCAGCACCCATGTATCCTGTTCGTCGGCCAGCGACAGTCGCAACCAGGGCGCGTACGCGGCCTGCAATTCAGCAGTCTGGCGTACCAGCACGCCGGCGAGCACCAGGCTTGCGCCGGGGGCGAGGTGGCCGCACAGCAGGGGGGCCAGCAGCTTCAAGGGTGTGGCCAGGATGTTCGCCAATACGACGCTATAGACGCCTTCGGCGCTGTCGGGCAGTCCGGCGCTCAACTGCACGCCATTGGCCCGTGCATTGGCCCGTGTTGCGCCGACGGCGCCGGGATCGATATCGACCGCGTCGACGCAACGCGCGCCATGCAGCGCTGCGGCAATGGCCAGGATGCCCGAGCCACAGCCGTAGTCGAGCACGCGATCGAAGCGGGCGGCGACGCCTTGCTGCGCAATCCAGCGCAGACACATTTGGGTGGTCGGGTGGCTGCCAGTACCAAAGGCCATGCCGGGGTCGAGCCGGATCATGCGGGTGGCCGCGGCGGGCGGCGCATGCCAACTGGGCACGACCCAGAAGGTCGGTGTGATGGCGATCGGCTCGAACTGGCTCTGCGTGATGCGCACCCCGTCCTGCTCGGGCAGTTCATGCACTGCCTGCACCTGCAGGCCCCCGGTCCAGTCCTGCGACAGCAGCAGCGTGGCGGCAGCTTCGGCCTGATCGCTAGTGTCGAACATGGCTCGCAACGTGGATCGATTCCAGCCTGCGTTCGGCGCCGGCAAGCCGGGCTCGCCGAACAGGGCCTGTTCGATGTCGGTGTCGGCGTCGGCGTCTTCGACCGACACCGACAACGCGTCGAGCTCGTCACTCAGCGCATCACTGACCGGCTCCACCAGCGCCTGTGGCGCGCGCAACACCAGTTCGAACATGGGCTTCGAGGTCGCGCGTCGCTCAACCACTCAACGCCGATGCTGGACCAGCCAGCCTTCGAGGTAGTGGATGCTGGTGCCGCCTTCGATGAACTTCGCATCGACCATCAACTCCCGGTGCAGCGGGATGTTGGTCTGAATACCCTCGACCACCGTCTCGGACAGTGCGGTGCGCATGCGCGCCAGGGCCTGCTCGCGCGTGTCGCCATGGACGATGATCTTGCCGATCATCGAGTCGTAGTTCGGCGGCACGAAGTAGTTGGTGTAGATGTGGGAGTCGACCCGCACGCCGGGACCGCCGGGCGGGTGCCACATCGTGATGCGGCCCGGCGACGGCGTGAACTTGTACGGATCCTCGGCGTTGACCCGGCACTCGATCGCATGACCGCGCATCTGGATGCTGCGCTGGTTGAACGGCAGCTTCTCGCCGGCGGCCACGCGGATCTGCATCTGCACCAGGTCGATGCCGGTGACGAGTTCGGTCACCGGGTGCTCGACCTGGATGCGCGTGTTCATTTCGATGAAATAGAACTCGCCGTCTTCGAACAGGAACTCGAAGGTTCCGGCTCCGCGGTAGCCGACCTTCTTGCAGGCAGCAGCGCAGCGGTCGCCGATGCGCTCGATCACGCGGCGAGCAATGCCCGGCGCAGGCGCTTCCTCGATGATCTTCTGATGCCGGCGCTGCATCGAGCAGTCGCGTTCGCCCAGCCAAACCGCATTGCGGAAGCTGTCGGCAAACACCTGGATCTCGATATGGCGTGGATTCTCGAGGAACTTCTCCATGTAGACAGCCGGATTGCCGAAGGCCGCGCCGGCCTCGGTGCGCGTGGTCTGCACCGCGTTGATCAGCGCCGCTTCGGTGTGCACTACCCGCATGCCACGGCCACCACCACCGCCAGCGGCCTTGATGATCACCGGATAGCCGACCTGGCGTGCGATGCGGATGATCTCCTTCGAGTCTTCGGGTAACGCGCCTTCGCTGCCGGGCACGCAAGGCACGCCGGACTTGATCATGGCCTGCTTAGCCGCGACCTTGTCACCCATGGTGCGGATCGACTCGGGCGTCGGGCCGATGAACACGAAACCGCTCTTTTCAACACGTTCGGCGAA
>JANOJJ010000807.1:0-8065 GCA_031408155.1 Rubrivivax sp. | reverse complement strand
GTTTTCTGCTCCTGGACAGTGTCTCATGTGTCTCCAACACGCAGGCCTCGCCGCGTGACGGTTCAGCTTTCACACGTTGAACTTGAACAGCAGGATATCCCCATCCTGCACCACATATTCCTTGCCTTCGGCGCGCATCTTGCCGGCCTCCTTGGCGCCGTGTTCGCCCTTGTGGGCGACGAAGTCGTCGAAGGCGATGGTCTGGGCGCGGATGAAGCCGCGTTCGAAGTCGGTGTGGATCACGCCGGCCGCCTGCGGCGCGCTGTCGCCGACGTGGATGGTCCAGGCGCGCACTTCTTTCACGCCAGCGGTGAAATAGGTCTGCAGCCCGAGCAGCTTGAAGGCGGCGCGGATCAGCCGGTTCAGGCCCGCTTCGTCCTGCCCCATTTCGTGCAGGAACAACACCTTGTCCTCGTCAGCCATGTCGGCCAACTCGGCCTCGGTCTTGGCGCAGATGGCCACCACCGGGGCGTTCTGCCGGGCAGCGTGGTCCTGCAACCGGTCGAGGTAGGGGTTGTTCTCGAAGCCGGTCTCGGCCACGTTGGCGACGAACATCGCCGGCTTGGCCGTGATCAGGCACAGAGGCCGCAACACCGCCAGCTCTTCCTTGCTGAAGTTGACACTGCGCACCGGTCTGGCCTGATCCAGCGCGGCCTCGCACTTCTTGAGCACGTCGACCAGGCGCTGCGCTTCCTTGTCGCCACCGGCCTTGGCCGCCTTGTTGTAGCGCACCAGGCTCTTTTCCACCGTGGCCAGGTCGGCCAGGCAGAGTTCGGTCTGGATGACCTCGATGTCGGCGATCGGGTCGACCTTGCCGCCCACGTGGATCACGTTCTCGTCGTCGAAGCAGCGCACCACGTTGACGATGGCGTCGGTCTCGCGGATGTGGCTGAGGAACTGGTTGCCCAGGCCCTCGCCCTTGCTGGCTCCGGCCACCAGGCCGGCGATGTCGACGAACTCGACGATCGACGGCACCACCCGTTCGGGCTTGACGATGGCCGCCAGCGCAGTCAGTCGCGGGTCGGGCAACTCGACGATGCCGACGTTCGGCTCGATGGTGCAAAACGGATAGTTCTCGGCCGCAATGCCGGCCTTGGTCAGGGCATTGAAGAGAGTGGACTTGCCCACGTTGGGCAGGCCCACGATGCCGCATTTGAGGCTCATGAGGGGGCTTTCGGGGATGTCGGGCGGGAAACCCGCAATTGTCCTACAGGCGGCCCCCGAAGCCCCAGCTTGCACGCCCCGCTTGCCCCGGCCGCAGGACCTGTTCGATGCCTTCGACAATGACCGCGTTCATGCCGAAGGTGATGCCACCGCTGACGCGCGCGTCGGCCCGGTAGCCCGCCATCGTGGCACCGGGTTCGTGGCTTTCGGCGGCGCTCAGCGGGTCGATGTTGGGGATGTTGCAGCGCGTGCAGGGCTTGACCAGCCTGATGCGCACGGGGCCGCCGTCAGCGTCGAAGGTGATCTCGTCGAGCCGGTCCTCGTCGTAGGCCTGCAGTCCGTCGAGCACCAGGTTCGGGCGAAAGCGGTCGATGCCGACCGCGGGCACGCCGCGCCCGGACAAGCGCTGGTTCAGGTCGGCCAGCGACGCGCTGGACACCACCAACAGTGGAAAACCATCGGAAAAGGCGTTTTCGGCCGCCAGCTCGCCGGTCCATCGACGGCTCGACAGGCGCTTCTGGTCGGGGTCGAAGCGCACCAGGCGCGCCGGCTCGCCGATGAAGTCGGTGAACCACTGCGCGGCCAGCGCGCCCATGTCGTAGGCCTTGACCTCGTCGTCCCAGACCCGTGCCCGGGCCGGCGCCTCGACGGCGTCGAGCGCCAGATGCAGCGCCAGCATGCCAGGCGCGCGCAGCACCACGTCGTCACCGCGCAGCGTGGGCCGCACCAGCGCCAGGCGCGGGCGTTCGCGCTGCGTGATCATCGCGCCGTGTCGGTCGACCACCATCCAGGCGCGGTCGAGCTCGAGCCCGGTTTCGATCAACAGCACCTCGGTCACGACGATCCCGCCGCACGACTTGATCGGATGCAGGTGCAAGGAGGCGATCGAGCAGGCGAGGTGTTCGGTCACGGCGGCAGGGGCGATGGAAGAAGGCCGGGATTGTGCCCGCGGGTACGATGCCACATGACCCTGGATGCCCCTGACGATGCCGTGCACGACGCTCGGCTGTGGCGCGACAACGGCTGGACGGCCCGCGTGATCAAGAACAACGATGACGAAGGCTGGGCCGTCGAGATGATCAAGCAGGGCCAGGTCGAGCCGGCGCTGGTCGGCCCCTGGACGATGGGCCGCGACAAGAAGAACCCCAAGCCACTGGACAACAACGCCTTCAACACGCTGGTCAAGACCGCGTCCGAAGTGCTGCGCCGGCACGAGCAGCAATTGCACGCCCTGCTGCACAAACAGATCGATCTGGACACCGCTGCCGGGCGAGTGTCGATCAGGCTGGACATCGTTCCCGATGACGACGACCCGCACGCCTGGCTGAGCGCGCACGACAGCGACGGGCAGGAGTTGGCACGCGAGCGCGTCGGTGCCGGCTTCAAGCTCAACCCGGCCAGCGCCGCCGCCTGGGTCGGCAACGATTTCGCCCGGCCGGGTTGACAGGCTGACCGGCTGACCGGTGCTCAGGGCGCCGCGCCCAGCTCGCGCGCAGTCAGCCACAGGCGGGTGTCGAACTCCAGTTGGTGGTAGTCGCCTTGCATGTGCGTGCACAGCGCATAGAAGGCCTTGTCGTGCGCACGCTGCTTCAGGTGCGCCAGTTCGTGCACCACGATCATCTTCAGGAAGGCGGCCGGCGCGTCGCGAAAGAGCGCGGCGACGCGGATCTCGCGCTTGGCCTTGAGCTTGTTGCCCTGCACGCGCGACACCGCGGTGTGCGTGCCCAGCGCGTGCTGCACCACCTGTAGCTGGCTGTCGAAGGCTACGCGCGACAGCGGCTCGGCGTTGCGCAAGTGGCGCGCTTTGAGCTCGGTCACGTAGTCGTACAGCGCGCGGTCGGTGCGCACGGCATGGTGGTCGGGGTAGCGGCGCGCCAGGGTCTGGGCCAGCCGCCCTTCGTCGATCAGCCGGGTCACCTGCTCGATCAGCTGCGGCGCGTAGCCGTCCAGGTACTTCAAGGTCGCCATCAAACCGGCGTCTGCAGGCGCAGCCGGCGCGCGGCCTGTTCGGCGCGAGCGTCGTCGATCTCGCGCAGCACGGCGCCCAGGTCCACCGCACCGGCCTTGCGTTCGTAGCGCCCGCTCAGGACGCTGTCGACGTGCAGCAACCCACGCTCGAACAGATCCCAGATTTCGGCACCGTAGGCGGTGCTCAGCAGCGCGGGCGCAAAGCGGCCAAAGAATCGGCGCAGGTTGTCGACGTCGCGCAGCAACATGCGCTGCGCGTGGTTGTTGCCGGCCGCGTCCACCGCCTGCGGCAGGTCGATGATCACCGGCCCGTCGGCGCCGAGCAGGACGTTGAACTCCGACAGGTCGCCGTGCACCACGCCCGCGCACAGCATGCGCACCACCTCCCGCAGCAGCGTGGCGTGATGTCGCATCGCATCTGCAGGCGAGAAGGGAATGTCGTTCAGGCGCGGCGCGGCCTGGCCGTGTTGGTCGGCCACCAGCTCCATCAGCAGCACGCCTTGGTGGAAGTTGTAGGGCCGCGGCACGCGCACGCCGGCCGCGGCCAGCCGGTACAGCGCGTCGACCTCGGCGCTTTGCCAGGCCGCCTCTTGCGCCTGCTTGCCGAAGCGCGTGCCCTTGGCCATCGCGCGCGCCTGGCGCGTGTTCTTGACCTTACGGTTTTCGGTGTAGTCCACCGCCTGCCGAAAGCTGCGCTGGTTGGCTTCCTTGTAGACCTTGGCGCAGCGGATGTCGTCGCCACAGCGGACCACGAAGACCATCGCCTCCTTGCCGCTCATCAACTGGCGCTGGACCGAATCGATCAGGCCTTCGTCGATCAGCACCTGCAGGCGTTTGGGGGCTTTCATCGGCGCATTTTGCGCTGCGCGACTGGATCGACCTGCAAATCGTAGCCATGCGCCCGAGCGGCTACCGGCACGAGGTGGGCGCTGACAACACCAACCGCCGGTGGCAGGTTGACGACCTGCAGCTGGCGCACATCTGCACCCTAGCCGCGCGGCTGTGCGAGCGCCCTGCGGTAGAGGCTCTCGTAGTAGAAGGCTTCCTCTTCCACTCGTGGCGGCAACTGCACCGCCCGGCGCATGGCGCGGCGCCGCTGGCTGTCACCGGACCAGGCGTCCAGTGCCTGTGCCCAGGCCTCGGGTGTGTCCTCGTCCACCACGTCGCCGGCGCCCGACGCGCGAATGGCCTCGCGCGGAGCGCCGCGCGCCGACACCAGGCTGGGCACCTGCAGCGCCGCTGCTTCGTGAAACACGAGCGAATACGATTCCGGCACCAGCGACGGCAGGCACAGCAGGTCGAGTTGGCGCAGCAGCGCCGCCACCTCGTCGGCCGCGCATTGCCCCAGCAGGCGCACCCGGCCGTCTGCCGCAGCCAGGCCGCGCACCGTAGCCTCGTAGTCGGCGTCGCCATGGAAGGCGCCCGCCACACTGAGTCTGAGCCGCAGCCGGGGCCGCAAGGCGAGGGCTTGCAGCAGCACGTGCACACCCTTGGCCGGGATCAATGACCCGATGAAACCGACCTGCAGGGGCGCGTCCGGCGTCAGGGGCGTCGGCGGCGCCGAGGGCGCACGCGCCAGCCGCGGCAGGTCGACCCCATGCGCGATCACGGTGAAGTCGCCGCCCTCGAGCGCCTCGCGGTAGCGTTGCGCGACGAAGGTGGACGGCACGACGCGGACGCCCGCCCGCGCCAGTACACCGCGTGCATGCGCAACGCGCTGTTGCAGCGCCGCTGCGCTCCAGGACAGGCCGAGGCACTTGCGCGCGCAGGCCTTGCCCTCTTCCGGGCCGCTGCAGGCCGCGCCGGCGACATCGATCAGGTTGACGCGAACGCAGAGCGGGAAGAAGTCGGTCAAGGTCATCACCAGCGGCAGCCCGACTCGCTCGGCAGCCGCAATCGCCGAGGCCATGCGCATGGTGTGCATCACATGCACGAGGTCGAATCGGGCGACGCGCAGCCACTGTTCGATCTGCGCCGCCAGTGCCGGGTCGACTTCGAAGGTGGTGTCGGCGCTGGCGGGCAGACGGGCGTGCGGCAGCAGCGTGGCAGCGACGCCTTCGAAGACCCCTTCCTCCACGCCATCGATCGGGCCGCCGATCGTCGGCGCAAACTGGCCTCGCTTGATGAAGCAACCCAGCACGTGCACCTGATGGCCGGCCCGCTGCATCGCCTGCGCCAGATGCAGCGTTACACGTTCGGTACCGCTGGCGAACTCAGGAAAGAACTGGTGGATGAAATACACGATGCGCATCAGACGCCTTGCTTGAGTTGGTCGAACAGGGCGTCGACGATCTGGCGCTGCAGACCCTGCAGCGCCGCTGCATCGCGGTCGAGGTAACAAAACGCCAGTGCGGCACCCAGCGTCGCGGCCATGGTCTTGGGCAAGGCATCGGCCACGCTGTCGCGCACCCGCGCGTCGGCCGGTCCGTAGACGCTGGACATGAACTGCGACAGGTGACGGGCGCGCGCAACGAAACTGTCGACGAAATGCCTGATTTCGCGATCTTCGCTGGCGCCCTGCGCCGCAAGGGGGGCGATCGACTGCACAAGGGACTGCAGGCAGGCGTCGAAACGTGGGTCCCCCAGGCCGCCGGCAGCTGCCGGTGTGGCAGGCACATGGGCCCGCTGCACGGCGTCCAGCCAGCGATCGACTTCGACGTGCATCAGCACACCGTCACGAAACCCGGCGGCCTGCTCGAGCCAGCGTGCCAACTCGCTGGCGATCCACACCGCGCCACGCACGAGCCCGCGCAGCGACTCGCACGGCGGGCGGTAGAAGTCGTCGAACAATCCGACCAGGAAGATCACGTCGACGAACGAGCGCTTGAGGTAGTAGTACGGCGGCCGGTTGTGCGAGTGGATCACCTTGACCGACGCCAGCATGGCCACCTTGTGACCGTCGCGCAGCAGCCGGATGCCCAGGTCGAGGTCTTCGGCGTAATCGCCGCGGTAGCCATAGCTCAGGAACAGCGGGCGGCCAATCAGGCAGGCCACGTCGCTGAGTTGACCTTGTGAGCGCAAGGCCATGTGGTCGTCACCACGGTGCTGACCGATGCGATCGAGTTCGTGGCAGCCCAGGAATCGGTAGTGGGTGGCGATGCTGCAGTCGTACATCAGGTCGCTGTCGCTGCGACTGAACTCGGCGCACGAGGCCGCCACGACGCCCGCCGCGGCATGCTCGAGCAGATAGCTCAGCATGCCGTACACCCACAGGTCGCCGATCGGGTAGGCGTCCTGCACCATGAACAGCACCCAGTCGCCGCTGGCTGCCCGAGCGCCCAGGTTGCGGGCGTGGCTGTGGGTGAATGCTGCCTGCGCGATCTCGACCACCACGGCGCCCATCTCGCGCCCCATCGCCACGGTGCGGTCGCTCGAACCGGAGTCGACCAACACCACCTCGATCTCGCGAACGCCGCGCTGGGCCGCCAGCTTGCGCAGCAGCCAGTGCAGTTCATCACCGGCGTTGAGCGTCGGGATGACGATCGACACCTTGGCGTCGAGCAGGCCCGGCGCTGGCTCGAGTTCAGGGTGCAGGCGCAACGCGGCCGGGGCAGGTGGCAGCGCGTTTGCAAAGGGGTTGGCCTGCATCTGCGGCGCTCGCACGGCCAGCACGCGCACAAGACGGCCGGCGTTGCGCAGGTAGTGCGGCACCCTGCGCAGGAACCCGAGCGCGCCGTGTCGCCTGGATTCCTGCCGCACGGCCAGGATGGTGTTGTGACACAGCGTCTGCAGGCGACCGCTGCGCACGGCAGTCCAGGCCCGCGACAGCATCCGCAGCGGGCGCGTCACGCGCCAGGAATTCGAGCCGACCAAGGCCTGCAGGTCAGCGGTCAGGCGCTCGATCTGCCGCAGATGGTCGAGGCGGACCGCAGCCAGCAGCTCGGCTTCGTTGCGATAGGCCGTGAGGTTGCGGTGCAGTTCGGCCTGTTGATCCAGCAGGTGGTCGCGCAGCGCCAGTTGCTGTTGCTGTTCATCCTGCAGGCGGCTGTGCTGCTGGCGCAGCTGCGATTGTTCGTCCTGCAAGCGGCCGAGCTGCTCGCGCAGCTGCACCTGCTCAGCCTGCACTCGGTCGGCCTGCGCGCGCAACCGAGTCATTTCGTCGTGCAAGCGTTCACTCTGCTGCTGCGCGGCGTGGCCGGCCAGCAGCGCTCGCTCATGGTCTGCGGCCCTGGCTTGCAGCAACTGTCGGCCGTGGACCAGGTCGCCGACCAGGCGACCGTGTTGCTCGATCAGGCTCGCCACGTCGGTGGGCTGCCAGCGCTGCAACTGGCGGCGTCCGAAGGCCTGCAGATGGCCTTGCCGGGCGGGGTCGGTCGTATCGGCGTGGCCCGAGCCGACCTGGGCGTCCAGAAAGTACACCGCCGACACGCCTGGCACATGCACGAAGGGGCCGCCACGGGCCATCAGTTGCAGCCAGAAGTCCCAGTCCTCGAACTGCGACAGCGTCTCGTCCATGCGCAGCGCCGGTGCCGCCTGCACGACGCTCGTGCGGAACAACACCGCATGGATGGGCAACCGGTTGCCGAGTTGCATCGCCGACCAGGGGGCGGGCTCGTCGAAGACATGCAGGTCCTGTGGCGCCGCGCGATCGCCACTGCGGCAGACCACGCCTGCGTGCGCTGCCGGCGCCAGCGGATGCGCATCCAGGGCCTGCATCAGCCGCTGCAGATGGCCCGCCAGCAACCAGTCGTCGTCATCGAGAAAGAGCGCGAACTCGGTGCTGGCGTGCTGCAGCAGGCCGTTGGCGGCGGCACTGCGCGCGAGCGGATGCTCGGGCTGCATGACCTGCAGCGAAACCTGCTCGGGCGGATCTGCCGGCTCGGCCATGGCGTGGCCGCCGGCCTGCAGCACGAGGATCCTGACCGGCACGTCTTGTTCGAAGACTGACGCAAGCGCCTGGCTGAGGCAGGCGCGACCGATGCTGCGGATCAGG
>JANOJJ010000763.1:0-6391 GCA_031408155.1 Rubrivivax sp. | reverse complement strand
GGCCGGTCTTCTTCAGCACTTCGGTCGCGGTGATGTAGTCGACCTTGATTTCCGCGTTCTTGTTGACCATCAGCTTGCGCCAGGCCACGGACCTGAAGAAATCAGGCGCGGTGTAGTAGTGGTCGACGTCGCCGACGTTCTTCAACTCGATCTTGTACGGCTGGCCGGCCTTGAGTCTGAGCTGGTGCGGCGAGTAGCTGTGCTCCTCCATCGTCACGGTGACGGTTTCCATCCTGGCCCAGTCGGCCGCCTTGACGATGGCCGCGCCGTCGGTGATGTAGCTGGTAGCGGTAGCAGGCAGGTTCTGGCAACCGGCAGCGAGCACTGCGGTTGCGACCACGGACAGGGTCAGGGTCAGGGCTGGCAAGCGGTTTGGCACGGGATGCTCCTTGGCGGACGGATGTGGTAGCAACAAGAGCGGCCGGCCTGCGTCGGCGCAGTCTCATGAGCGGTGATATCGACCGCACCAGCGAACACTTGACCTGATCCGCAGCGGTCGAACTCGAAGGCGAGCACGGCCGCACGGCGCAAGCTCGATGGCCGGGCCGGCGACAAGGAGTCCAACCGTCGCAGCTTGGCGCTCGATCCGATGTACCTTCTGCACTCGCGAGATCCTGCCGAGTCCGCGCGCAGCGCCCGCCGGGGCCTGCGGCTGGATCGACGCATTCACCAGGGCACCAACCATGAGCAGCACACCCGACGACAGTCCGCCAGGCTTTGCGGACCAGGGCCTGAGGAAGGGCCTCACCAGCTACGGCGACCAGGGCTTCTCGCTGTTCCTGCGCCAGGCCTTCATCAAGGGCGCGGGCTATACCGACGCCGCGCTCGACCGCCCGGTGGTGGCCATCGCCGACACCGGCAGCGACTACAACCCCTGCCACGGCAACGCGCCGCAACTGGTCGAAGCGGTCAAGCGCGGCGTGATGCTGGCCGGCGGTCTGCCGATGCGCGTCCCGACGATCACGATCCACGAGAGCTTCGCCGCGCCGACCAGCATGTTCCTGCGCAACCTGATGTCGATCGAGACCGAGGAGATGATCCGCGCCCAGCCGATGGACGCAGTGGTGCTGATCGGGGGCTGCGACAAGACGGTGCCCGCGCAGTTGATGGGCGCGGCATCAGCCGGCGTGCCGGCGATCCAGCTCATCACCGGCTCGATGCTGACCGGCAGCCACCGCGGCCAACGCGTCGGTGCCTGCACCGACTGCCGGCGCTACTGGGGCGCCTTTCGCGCCGGCGAGATCGACGCCGAAGAGGCCGCCGGCGTGAACAACCAACTGGTGGCCAGCGTGGGCACCTGCTCGGTGATGGGCACGGCCAGCACCATGGCCTGCATCGCCGAAGCGCTCGGCATGACCATGCCGGGCGGCGCGTCGCCACCGGCCGTCAGCGCCGACCGTATCCGCAACGCCGAGCTGACCGGTGCGCAGGCCGTGAAGATGGCGCGCGACAAGCTGACCATCGACCAGATCCTCACGCCCGCTGCGTTCGACAACGCGATGCGCGTGCTGCTGGCCATCGGAGGCAGCACCAACGGCATCGTGCACCTGGCGGCGATCGCTGGCCGCATGGGCCTGACCATCGACCTGCGCTCGCTCGACCGCATGGGTCGCCAGACGCCTGTGCTGCTGGACCTCAAACCCTCGGGGCGGCACTACATGGAAGACTTCCACGCCGCCGGCGGCATGGCCACGCTGCTGCGTGAACTCAAGCCGCTGCTGCGACTGGATGCGCTGACCGTGACCGGCCGCACGCTGGGCGAAGAGATCGAGCGTGCCGGCCCCGGCTTCGAACAGCACGTGGTGCGCAGCATCGCCGACCCGGTCTACCGCGAAGGCAGCATCGCCGTGCTGCTGGGCAACCTGGCGCCCGGCGGAGCGATCATCAAGCAGTCGGCCGCGGACGCGCGGCTGATGGAGCACGAAGGCCGCGCGGTGGTGTTCGAAAACCTCGAAGACCTGGCCAGGCGCATCGACAGCGACGAGCTCGACGTGACCGCCGACGACGTGCTGGTGCTGAAGAACATCGGGCCCAAGGGGGCCCCCGGCATGCCTGAGGCGGGCTGCATCCCGATTCCGCGCAAGCTGGCCCGCGCCGGCGTGAAGGATATGGTGCGCATCTCCGACGGCCGCATGAGCGGCACCGCCTTCGGCACCATCGTGCTGCACGTGACGCCCGAGTCGGCGATCGGCGGGCCGCTGGCACAGGTCAGGAGCGGCGACCGCATCCGCCTGAGCGTGATCAAGCGCGAGATCACCGTGCTGCTGTCCGACGCCGAACTGGCTGCTCGAGCGCGCGACAACCCGGTCGTCGAGCCGACCGCCGAGCGCGGCTACCGCAAGCTCTTCCTGCAGACCGTGCTGCAGGCCGACCAGGGCGTCGACTTCGACTTCTTGCAGGCCAGGCCGGCGCCATAGCCAGCCATGTGCAGCCACCTTCAGCGCCGCCGTCGACGCCTGGTCGCAGCGGGCGCAGCACGACGGCTGTTCCCTCGCATTGACACTGGTCAACCGGTGGACCCGGGTCAGCCCGCATAGTCGGAGCACGAATCCTGATTCGATCCAGTCCCATGTTCCGCCGTCACCAACACCTACGCCGCTGGTCAGCACGCCTGCTGCTGCTGTGGCTGTTCGGCATCGGCAGCGGTGTGGCCCATGCCTGCTTCACGCCGGCAGTGCCGGCAGCGGTCGGCTCATCGAGCACGCTCGCCGCGGACGGCGTGGAAGCACCCAACCAGGCGCTGGCAAGTGAGCTCGCAAGTGAGCTGGCGAGTGAGCTGCCAAGTGAGCATGCGCATCACCGCGGGTCGAACGTGGCCCCGGTCGGCCCGAACGCGCCGGAAGCCCCGGGTTCAGCGGCAAAGTCCAATTGCCAGGACTTCTGCAGCAAGGCGGCGGTCTCGATACCTTCGCTGAAGTCGCCGCTCGGCGATGTCGATGGCGCAGCGATCGTGCTGACAGCGGTAGCGCCCGTCGTGCCCGCGCCGGCCGTCGAGGCGGCACAAGGGTGGGTGCCACGCCGGGATCGCGTGCGGGCGCCACCGATCACCCTCGTCTACCTGCGTCTGGCGCTATAGCGATAGCGCCTGGCGCTGGCAGACCGCCCGCCGCGGCCGTTCTGACCAGCGCGCCCGGCCGCCCCCCGTCCACGGCCAGCATCCGCTGGCGGACCGGGCGGCGTCCTCGTCGTACGAGTTTGCCTGCAGTGGCCGTACGACCTTCGCAGACCCAGCCCCCGAGGAACCGACTGATGACGACCTTGCATGAACAGGTCTTCGGCTGCCTGCGGCGCCGCCGCGCGCCAACCGGTGCTGGTTCGAACGCCAGGCCCGATGCGAGCGGGCGACGGGTGCGCACCGCGCTTGCGGTCTTGCTGCTCGGGTCCGGCGTTGCCGGCCCGCTGCGGGCGCAAGACGCCGCGCTGGGTGCCGACCTGCAGGGCCTGCTGGCCTACGCCCGCGCGCAGAGCCCGGAGCTCGATGCCATGCGGCAAGAGGCCGACGCCGCAGCACAGCGCATCGCAGCGGCCGGCGCACTGCCCGATCCGATGCTGCGCATCGAACTGATGAACCTCAACAACTATGGCAACGACGCCTCGCCCAGCGTGCTGCCCTGGCGCGTCGGCGAGACCCGGTATACCTTGCTGCAGAACCTGCCCGGTTGGGGCAAGCGAGAGCTCAGGCGCGATGCTGCGGCCGCCGATGCGAGACAGGCCGACGCGCGCGTCGAGGCCAGCTGGACCGAACTGGCGGCACGCATCAAGGCCGCCTACGCCGAGTACTACCGCGCGGCCGCCACCGAGGCCCTGACGCACGAGGTGCACGACCTGCTGTTGCGGCTCGAACAGATCGCGCAAGTGCGTTATGCCGCCGGCCTGGCGGTGCAGCAGGACTCGATCCGCGCGCAACTGGAGCTGACCGCGATAAGTGCCGAATTGATCGCGCTCGAGACCGACAAGCGTCAGATCAGAGCCCGCCTGAACGCCCTGCTCGCACGCGACGGTTCGGCCGCGCTGGCCGAGCCCCGGGTGCTGCGAACGCTGCCGGCGCTGGCTCGCGTGGACGCGCCGGCACTGGCCGAGCGGGCGCGCGAGCGCAACCCGCAGGTCCGCTCCGAGCTGGCGCGACTGCACGCCGCGCAAAAGAACCGCGATCTCACCCAGCTCAACCGCTACCCCGACTACCAGGTCGGCCTGTCGCCGTCGCAGATGCGTTCGCGCATCACGACCTGGAGCGTGATGTTCGAGATGAACATCCCGCTGCAGCAGCAAACCCGCCGCAGCCAGGAACGCGAGGCCGAGGCGATGGTGGGCGCAGCGCGATCACGCGCCGAGGCGCTGTCGCTGCAACTGCTGGGTGAGCTCGGTGTCAACCTGGCCGGGCTCGACGCGGCGCGCCGCACCGAAGACCTGGTCAGGGCCCAGTTGCTGCCGCAGTCCGAACTGAGCCTGCGATCGGCGCTGTCGTCGTATGAGACCGGCAAGGCCGACTTCGCGCTGGTGCTCGAGGCGCAGCGCCAGATCCGCAAGGCGCGGCAGGACCTGGTCAAGTCCCAGGTCGAGGCGCAATTGCGCCTGGCCGAGATCGAACGCATCGTGGGAGAAGACCTGTGAAGACCTCTGCGAAGGTGTTGGCCGTCGTCGTGCTCGCTGCCGTGGGCGCCGGCAGCTATTGGCTGGGCGCGCGCAACCAGGCCCCGACGGCGGAGGGTGCAGCCGCCGTCCTGGCCGCGGCATCAGCGCCGAAGGCGCGCAAGCTGCTGTACTACCGCAATCCGATGGGGCTGGCCGACAGCTCGCCGGTGCCGAAGAAGGACCCGATGGGGATGGACTACATCGCCGTCTACGAGGGCGAGGACGAGCCGGCCGCCGGCGGCCCGGCGGCGTCATCCAACCAGGTCCGCTTCAGCACCGAGAAGATCCAGAAGCTGGGCGTGCGCACCGAGGCCGCCGCGCTGCGCCCACTCGGCCGGACCGTGCGTGCGGCCGGCCGGGTCGAACCCGACGAGCGACGCGTCATCGCCGTGACAGCACGGTTCGAAGGTTATGTCGAACGTCTGCACGTCAATGCAACCGGTCAGCCGGTGGCCAAGGGACAGCCGCTGTTCGAGGCCTACAGCCCCGAACTGGTATCGGCCCAGCGCGAGTACGCGATCGCGCTGCAGGGCGTGCAGACGATGAAGGACGCCAGCGCCGAAGCGCAGGCCGCGATGAAGCAGTTGGCCGAGTCCAGCCTGACCCGGCTGCGCAACTGGGATCTGTCGCCCGACCAGGTGACCGCGCTGATGAAGACCGGGCAGACCCAGCGCACGATCACCTTCCCGTCGCCGGCCAGCGGCGTGGTGACCGAGAAGAAGGCCCTGCAGGGCATGCGCTTCATGCCCGGCGAGATGCTCTACCAGGTGACCGACCTGTCGTCAGTATGGGTCATCGCCGATGTCTCCGAGCAGGACATCGGCCTGGTGAAGACCGGCGCCAGGGCGCGCATCACGACCACCGCCTACCCCAACGAGACGCTGGAAGGACGCATCACCTATATCTACCCGACGATGAAGGCCGACACGCGCAGCATCCCGGTGCGGGTCGAACTCGGCAACGCCGGGCAACGGCTCAAGCCTGCGATGTTCGCGCAGGTCGAGGTGGTCGTCGGCGGCAACAAGCCGGTGCTCACGGTGCCCGACTCGGCGGTGATCGACAGCGGGACCCGAAAGCTCGTGCTGGTCCAGCTCGAGCAGGGCCGCTTCGAACCGCGTGAGGTCGAACTGGGCGCGCGCGGCGACAGCTACATCCAGGTGATCAAGGGCGTGAGCGAAGGCGAAATGGTCGTCGTCGCCGCCAACTTCCTGATCGATGCCGAGAGCAACCTGAAGGCCGCGGTCGGTGGCCTGGGCGGGCATGCCGGCCACGGCAGCCCTGCCGGCGCGTCAGCGGCTGCGGCGTCGGCGCCGGCACGCGCCGCCGTCGGCCACAAGGCCGAAGGCAGCGTCGACAGTGTCGACCCCAAGACCGGCACGCTCACGCTCAACCACGGTCCGGTCGCCACGCTGAAGTGGCCGGCGATGACGATGGAGTTCCAGGTCGCCAACGGTGCGTTGCTCGGCGGCCTCGTGCCCGGTCAGGCGGTGAGCGTCGAGTTCGTCGAACGGCAGCCGGGCGAGTACGTGGTCACCGCCATCAAGGCCGTGCCCGCCGCCGCCAAGCCGGCGCACGCCGGGCATTGAACGGGCACCCCCATGCTGAACCAGATCATCCAGTGGTCGAGCCGCAATCCGTTCCTCGTCCTGCTCGCCACGCTGTTCATCGTCATCGGCGGCGTCGTCGCCGTGATGAAGACACCACTCGATGCGCTGCCCGACCTGTCGGACGTGCAGGTCATCGTCTACACCGAATACCC
>JANOJJ010000837.1:0-1790 GCA_031408155.1 Rubrivivax sp. | reverse complement strand
CGTCTTGTCGATCGCTTCGTCGAACGTCAGACCGGTGAGCGTGGTGGTGAAACCGTACATGGGGAGCCCTTCGAAAGGTTGGCAACAGGGGGCGGCAACTGACGGCCATGCGGGTCCGACGATCAAACGGCGCTCGGGTCGCCACCTTGAAACCCGTACCCTACTCCTTCGCGTCGGGTTGCTACCGTAGCCGGCGAACCGGCCACTGATCGGAATCAACCGGGCCGACGAAAAGGTCGAGCCGGATCGACGGCAGTGGCTGCGCCACGTCGGGTCGTGGACAGGACCTGACGTCGCCCGGGCGGCGCTCGTTCATCATGTCGAAAGGCGCGACAAGGCGATCACTCGACCGTGCGCCTGCTCTGCGCTTCGCGCGCTGACGTGAGCGCGATCCCGAGCAGGGTCACAGCAGCAAAGCCTGCCCCGACATAGAAGGTGACGGTCGACCCGAACGCATCCCACGACAGGCCGGCGATCACGCTCGATGCGAGCATCGCGATGCCGCTCACCAGGTTGAACAAGCCGTACGCCGTGCCCCGAAGATCCTGCGCTGCCGTGGCGGCGACCATGGCCGCCAGCAGCCCCTGCGTCATGCCCATGTGCACGCCCCACAGCGCCACCCCCAGCCCGAGGGCGGCCCAGTTGGTGGCCAGCGCCAGCACAAGGTCCGATGCGATCAGCACGACCAGGCCGGCTGCCAGCAGCTTGCGGTGGCTCATCTGGTCGGACAGCTTGCCGAACGGATAGGCCGATGCGGCATAGACCAGACTCATGGCCGCCATGACAAGCGGCACCCAGGCCACGGGAACAGCGAGTTGCGAAGAGCGCAGGACCAGGAAGGCCTCACTGAAGCGGGCCAGCGTGAAGACCGCGCCGACGCCCACGACCCACCAGTAGGCGCTGCCCAGACGGGCCAGCGTTGCGCGCTGAAACGGGGTCCGAGCGCCCCGGGGCCGCTCGCGCTCGGGCTCCCGGATGCCGACCACGAGCAGCAGCACCGCCAGCAACCCAGGGATGACCGCGACCCAGAAGACGGCCCGGAAATCGTTGGCCCAGAGCAGCATCAGGGCGGTGGCCAGCAAGGGGCCGACGAACGCACCGACGGTGTCGAGCGACTGGCGCAACCCGAAGGCCGCGCCACGGATGCCGGGCGGCGTGATGTCGGCCAGCAATGCATCCCGCGGCGCGCCGCGGATGCCCTTGCCGACACGATCGATGAAGCGCGCGGCGACCACCGCACCCACACCGGTGGCGAGCGCAAACACCGGCTTGGTCAGGGCCCCCATCGCGTAGCCGAGCACGGCCAGACCCTTGCGCCGGCCGAGGTAGTCGCTCAGCGCGCCCGAGAACACCTTCGAGATCAGCGCGGTCGACTCGGCGACGCCTTCGATGATGCCGACCGCCAGCACACTGACCCCGAGCGTCCCGACCAGGAACAGCGGCAGCAGGCTGTGAATCATTTCCGAGGAAATGTCCATCAGCATGCTCACAAAACCGAGCACCCAGACGCCGCGCGGGATGCGAAGGCGGCTCGTCGACGGTGGACCGTGCATAACCGATTCTCATCCGTCGGATCGCCGTACCGGCCCGCGGCCTGCGGCGCACACGCAGGCAAGCGGGGGCAGGGCACGCAAGGACATGGCTCGCACGGCAGCGATGCGACAATCGTCCGGACCATGAGCAGCAGCGCGCGGGTTCGCATCCAGGCCGAGGATTTCGACCTCTCCACCGAGGTAGCGGCGTTGCGCGCGCACGACCCGGCGGTGGGTGCCGTGGCCAGCTTCATCGGC
>JANOJJ010000713.1:0-4042 GCA_031408155.1 Rubrivivax sp. | reverse complement strand
AACCCGTACCTGCCGGCTGCCGTCGGCGCGCTGATGGACGCCAACAAGCTCAGCTCGTTCTCGCTCGGCCGCATCAGCCCCGAACTCGGACTGCCGCACAACACGGCGACCAACGACGTGGTCCGCGTGGCCGCCGCTCTGGACGGCAAGCTCGGCGCTTCCACCCGCTGGAAGGCCTATGTCACGCATGGCCAGACCGACTACGAGGCACGCACCGACAACTCGCTGATCATGGCCAACTGGCGCGCGGCCACCGACGTCGTCAGCGACGCCGCCGGCAAGCCGGTGTGCAACCCAGCCACCGTGGCCCGGCTGGGGGCCGCGCCCGGCTGTGTCGCAGCCAACGTGTTCGGCCCCGGCTCGATCGACCCGGCGGTTCGTGCCTACGTCACCGGCACGATGTGGCACCAGATCAAGATCGTGCAGGACGCCGGCGGCGCGTCGATCCAGGGCGAACCTTTCTCGACCTGGGCCGGCAAGGTGTCGCTGGTCGGCGGCGTCGAGTACCGCAACGAACGCATCGAGGGCGACGCCGATCCGATCTCCAGGAGCTCGACCGCGTCGTTCCCGCTCGGCGGCTTCCAGGTCGGCAACAACAAGCCCATCGAGGGCAGCTACCGCGTGCGCGAGCTGTTCGCCGAGACCGTGCTGCCGCTGCTGGCCAACCAGCCCTTTGCGCGCTCGCTGGACCTCAATGCCGCGCTGCGCGACACCAACTACAGCACCAGCGGCAGCGTCGACACCTGGAAGCTCGGCTTGACCTATGCGCCGGTCAGCGGCGTGCTGCTGCGCGCCACGCGCTCACGCGACATCCGCGCCGCCAACTTCAACGAGCTGTACCTGCAGGGGCAGAACAATTCGGTCTCGATCACCGACTTCGGCAGCGTCGTCAACGGCAACGCGCAGGTCTATTCGACGACCCAGCAGCAGACCGGCAACGATGCGCTGCGGCCCGAGATCGCCAGCTCCAACACCATCGGCCTGGCGCTGCGCGACCTCGGCGTCAAAGGCCTGCGCGCGTCGCTCGACTACTACCGAATCAACCTGAGCGACGCCATCTCGCAGGTCACGCCACAGGCCGTGATCAATGCCTGCTACGGGGTCGGCGCGGCGGCCAATCCGGCGCTGTGCAACTTCCTCGTGCGCGACGTCAATGCGCGCCTGAGTCTGATCAAGGTGCCTTTCGTCAACCTGCAAAGCATCAAGACCGCGGGTCTCGACCTCGAGCTGGCCTACCGCTTCAAGCTTTCGCAGCTGGCGGGGCAGGTGCCCGGCGATCTGGATCTTCGACTGCTGGGCACCTTCGTCAAGGAGTTCGTCATCAGCGACGGCGTCACATCTGTCGACCGGGCCGGCGAGATGCTCAACGGCACCCGGGCCGGCAATGCCGAGGGCGGGCCCAAGCGCCGCTTCACGCTGTCGGCCACCTGGCGCAGCGGCCTGTGGACCCTGTTCGGGCAGACGCGATACATCGGGGGAGGTGTGATCGACGCCAACCCGGCCACGCAGGGCACCCTGGCCGACAACAAGGTGCCGGCCAGGACCTACGTCGACGCGTCACTGCAGTACCTGGTGTGGGACGGCGGCGAGCGGGGCTCGCTGTCCCTGTTCGGCAAGGTCAACAACCTGTTCGACGTCAAGCCGCCGATCATGGCCGAGGCCAGCAACGCACCACGGCCGACCAACTTCGTCTTCTACGACCTGGTCGGCCGCGCCTACGCGGTCGGCGCGCGCTTCAGCTACTGACGCCTGAGCGACTGCCGTCGCGCGAGGCCGCTCCTGCGATGCCCTGGCCAGCGGCAAACGCCACTGGCCACGACTTCTTCAGCGCCCACTTCGAGAAGAAAGGCATCGAGGCCGCCCGGGCCGGCCTGGGTCAACGCACTGCGCTGGGCCGCCTGCAGGCCTGACACGCTGCGCGGCGGCATGGGTTATGGTGTTGCACCAACTTGCCGTGACGACCATGGACCAGCCCTACCGCAGCGCCTGCCCGGCCTTCGCCGGAGGCTCGGCGTGAGCGTCTGGCGGCGCTGCCTGACGGCCCCGGCCCTGCTGCTGCTGTCGGGTTGCATCGTGGTGCCGCGCACGGCCGATGTCTACGACCCCAAGTGCCGCACCTACGTCAAGCAGGTGGTGCTCGAGACCGAGGTCATCGGCAGCATCGGCCACTGCCACAACGACGGCTGTGTCGTGATGCTGGCGTCGATGGGCATCATCACCGCCGCCAGCGTGGTGGTGTCGGGCAGCATGGCCATCATCGGCAACATCGTCTACTGGGCCGAGCGCCAGGGGCAATGCTCGGCCGATGCACCTGGGTCGCCGCCACCCGTCTCCAAGGGGCCCCGATGAGCTTGTTGTTTGCCCTGGCGATGGCGCTGGTGCGCTTCTTCGTGGCCGAGGCGCAGTAAGCTCGCGGCCGCGATGAACAGCCCGCCGAACCCGCCGCCGGCAGCCGCGGTGCCCGAGCCGACGCTCGAAGTGCGCCACGCAGCGTTGGCCGACCAGTTGCCGATCCGCCGCATGCTCGAGTTGTACCAGCACGACCTGTCGGACATCTGGGACCAGGACGTCGACGTGCATGGCGAGTACGGCTACGCGCTCGAACGCTACTGGCAGCAGCCGGTGCACCAGGCCTTTGTCTTTCTCTGCGACGGGCATTACGCCGGTTTCGCGCTCGTCGACGACGACGTCTGCCTGCGCGAGAACCAGCTCTGGATGGCGCAGTTCTTCGTGCTCAGGAAGTACCGCCGCCGCCAGCTCGGCGCGCGTGCGGCCAGCTTCGTGTTCGACAACATCCGCGGCCGTTGGGAGGTCGGGCAGATGCCCGGCAATCAGCGGGCGCTGAACTTCTGGCGCCAGGTGATCGGCCGCTACACCCAGGGCCGCTTCGTCGAGCACGAACTGCACGACAAACGCTGGAACGGCTGGCTGCAATGCTTCGACAACTCGGTACGGCCCTGAGCGAAAGCGCCGGCGCGCAACCCTGCGCTACCATCGCCGGCCCTGCCGCCTGGCCCGGGCACCGACCCTTCCCTTTGCACCCCACCTGACCATGCAAGTCGTCTGCCTCGACCTCGAGGGCGTGCTCGTGCCCGAGATCTGGATCGCCTTTGCCGAGCGCACCGGGATCCCCGAGTTCCGCCGCACCACTCGCGACGAACCCGACTACGACCAGCTGATGCGCTGGCGCCTGGCGCTGCTCAAGCAGCATCGCCTGAAGCTGGCCGACATCCAGGCCGTGATCGCCGGCATGGCGCCGATGCCCGGCGCGCGCGACTTTCTGGACACGCTGCGCTCGCGCTACCAGGTGATCATCCTGTCGGACACGTTCTACGAGTTCGCCGACCCGCTGATCGTCCAGTTGAATCGACCCACGCTGTTCTGTCACCGCTTGATCACCGACGCCAACGGCTTCGTCGCCGACTACCGGCTGCGCCAGCCGGATCAGAAACGCCAGGCTGTGATTGCGCTGAAGGGCCTGAACTACACCGTCATCGCCGCCGGCGATTCGTACAACGACACCGCGATGCTGGGCGCAGCCGACGCCGGCTTCCTGATGCACGCGCCGCCCAACATCGCGGCCGAGTTCGCGCAGTTCCCGCTCAACGACAGCTACCCCGAACTGCTGGCGTCGATCGACGCGGCGGCTGCACGTCTGGCGAACTGACCCGTCGCAGCAGGCCGGCGGCGGGCAGCGCAGGCGCGCGTGCCCAAAGAAAAGCCGGCCGCAGCAGCAGCCTGCCAGGGCCGGCCGGACGCCCGGTTCAACTGCCGGGTCGCTCAGCTCAGAGCGCGGCGTCCTTGAGTTTTTTCAACGCCCGGGTCTTGATCTTCACGCTGGCGGGCTTGGCGGCGAAGACCCGTTCCTGCTTCGAGAAGGGGTCGATGCCGGTGCGCTTCTTCTTGGCCGGCACGTTGACGACGTTGACCTTGAGCAGACCGGGCAGCGTGAACGAGCCCAGGCCCTTCCTGTGGACCGAGGCCAGGATGGTCGCCTCGAGCGACGCGAAAACGGCCTTGACGGCCTTGATATCGACCGCAG